>CAZUAW010000213.1:0-4368 GCA_964618535.1 uncultured Thiotrichales bacterium | reverse complement strand
TCGAAAACGGTTGCGCCGGTAGTGAAGCTGTAGGATTTTGGATTACCAACATCAAAACCAACACCCGCAGCTACAGCTTCAGTTGTTTGATCAATGTTTGCACCGATTGTTATTGCTTCGGTAGAACGGGGTTGCAGATCAGCTCGATCGATTTGTAACGAATCAAGTGTAGGTAAAATATTTCCCTGATCATCAACCTGGTAGCCGGTTAAGCGTTGTTCAGAAGCATTTGAGATAAAACCTTCTCGATCAAGACCAAATGCACCTGCACGTGAATAGACTACGCCGGCACCGTTATCTTGCAGGCGAAATAAACCACCGCCAGAAATCGCAACATCCAGATTGTTGTCAGTGAAATTAATATCGCCTTGCGTGTGTTGTTGGCGAATATTGGTCACGCGCACACCATCTCCTGTTGCATTGGAGGAAGCGCCGAAATCAGACGATGCATAAACATCAGCAAATTCGGCACGTGAGCGTTTAAAACCATTGGTATTGGAGTTAGCAATATTATTGGATATAACTTCAAGATTGGCTGTTGCTGCATCCAATCCCGTAAGTGCTACTTGAAACGACATAAGTTCTCTCTCCTTGAGTGAATTGTTATCTTGAACCAGTAGTTAATTTGTTTTTTTGGTTCAAATGTTATGTATAACTTTGTAACTGATATTTTAATTAAATGTTAGCCAACGCGTAAAATATCGGAAAATCCGTGTGTGGCTCCGTCCTGAGTATTAATTGAAATTTGTCCTTGATCCAGACTAATGCTGTTAATAGTAGAGTTAAGGTACATGGAAGCTTCTTCCGTTTGATCTTTGCCTCCAGTCTGAAAAAATCCTTGAAATTTATAATTGCCTATTGCGACTTCACTGCCAGCTTTATCTTTTCCGTCCCAGGTAAAGTCTTTCAGACCCTCTTGAGCACCACCCAGTTCTATTTTTCGAATCACATTGCCAGCGGCATCAAGCACGTTGACCCAGGCGTTAGAAGTGCTGGCGGGTATTGCTAATGCGCCGCTAATTTTCTCACCTTCGGCTATGGTTTGAGCTTGATTGGTCGGAATTAGCGCCTTTTTATCAATTAAAGTTGCTGCCAGAAGTGTCTGATTGGACTGAAGGCTATTGGCGAGACTGGTAAAGGATTCCTTTAGATCGTTAAGTCCAGAGACTGTGCTAAATTGTGCCATCTGACCAAGAAATTCACCGTTGTCAGTGGGTTTCATTGGGTCTTGATTTTGCAACTGCGTGGTCATTAGTTTTAGAAAATCACCTTGTAGTAGCTGATTCGGATCCTTATTTTTATTATTGCTTCCAAGTTGGTATTTATCTAAAACATCCGTGTTAATAGTTGGCATGGTTACTCTCCGAGTTTCAGGGTTTGCATCAACATTGATTTAGAAGTATTGAGTACTTCGATATTATTTTGATAACTACGCGATGAAGAAATCATGTTAGTCATTTCTTCAACTAAATTGACATTTGACTCAAATATGTAACCTTCATCATTCGCATAGGGATGATCCGGCTGATAGCGCATCGCATGTTCTGATTGGCTTTCGGTGACGCCGCGCATTTGCACGGATACATCGGATCCTTTATTGGATGAGAACTTATCCATCAAGGCAGAAAATATCGGTTGCCTCGCCTTGTAAGCTTCTTTTGCTGATCCAGCAATCGAGTCGGCATTAGCAATATTACTTGAGGTGATGTTCAGTCTGATGGATTGTGCGTTCATGCCGCTGCCGGCAATATCAAAGACATTAAATAGTGACATGGTTATTCTCCTCGCAAGGCGCGAATTAAGCCTTTTGTTCGGCCGCCAATAAATTGTAATGTTGCCTGGTAACGAACAGCATTTTCTGAAAAACGCCCTTGTTCCATGTGATTTTCAACCGTATTTCCGTCGAGCGATGGCTGCAAGGGGTTGCGATATTTGACCGCTGTATCAATGCTTTGTCCGGCGGCACCTGAAAGCGCAATGTGAGATGAATGCCCACTTGTCTTTCGTACAGACACCTGCTGCTTGGCATCTTTTAGGGCGGTACTGAAATCCAGATCTCTTGCTTTATAGTTAGGTGTATCAACATTCGCTAAGTTTGATGCGATAAGGTTGGCTCTTTTAGAACGAAGTATTAATGATCGTTCGTGAATACCAAATAAACTATCCATGTTCACGGGCATTGGGTTTTCCAATTTATTAGTTACGTCAGCGGAAATAATGCAATCAGAATGCCATTTTGACTGAGGCGGTAAATACGGAGCAGTTCTCCGGACGAATGGGCTAAAGTTTTGAAAAAATATAAAAAGACTCAACTTACGAGGGCGTCCATCACAGTTCGAATAGGTGCTAGACAGAACAAGTTGCTCATTACTGGTTGATGATTCCTGCAGGACGCTCAGAGTTGCCACGAGGCGGCAACTAATGTCTTAGCAAGTTGCCTTGTTTACTCTTGTAAGGCAGTATTTTCACACTATTATGATCGAGTTTTACCGTTGGTCGGAATATCGCGATGGATTGTGATTGATCTCACCTAGATTAGAAATTTGTGGCGTAAAAATTGCTGAAGAAAACTCAATGTACTTGTTAGCGTCGAGAAATTGTCATGGATGAACGTAGAGAAAGTAGATGGATGCAATCTCGGGTAACTTATCTGGGGTTCTTCTGTCTCATAATCTTTTCACTGCCTTTACTATCTAAAGCTGACAGTTTGCACCAATCGCATGAGTCGATTCGTGCTGCCGTGAGTGATTATGTGCAGCAGGAGTTGGGTTCGGAGGCAGAGCTTGACATGGTGCGGCTTGATCGGCGTTTGAAATTACATCAATGTGATCAGCCATTACGCATATTTTGGCCGCCTGGATCTAGAAAGTCAGGCGCGATTTCGGTGGGTGTGGCGTGTGAAGACAGTAAACCGTGGAAAATATATGCTCAATCTAGAGTTTCGTTAATGCGTCGTGTTGTTGTCTTAAATCGTCCTTTAATGCGAGGTGAACAATTAAACGAAAGCGACGTTAGTTATGAGCGTCGTGATATCTCGCGGTTAAATGGTCGATATATAGAGGATATTGCGCATTTGGCTGGGTTTGCGGCAACATCTTCAATCAATGCAAATGCAGTGCTTAGAGCGAGTATGTTTCGTGCACCAAAATTGGTTAAACGTGGGCAAGCGGTGATAGTGCTAGCGGGTTCGCCAGGCTTTGAAGTAAGAGTTTCAGGTAAGGCATTGGCTGATGGCGCTGCCGGCGATAGAGTACGAGTTAAAAATACGCGATCTAAAAAAGTGGTCGAAGGTAGAATTCTGGAAAATGGGCACGTTAAGGTAGACTAAAGGGCGTCTTTAAAAATGTAAGCACTCTCGGTAGCACGTCTATTAAGAGATGCCCTAGATTCTTTTATCTATATGAATTCACTGGGTAATAATTGCTGCCATAAAGTTTTTTTGCGATTGGCTAAAGGTTACGAAATTTGAGCCGATAAGCGGGTTATATAATTTAAGTAGGGAAAGATTGATGAATAAAATATCTAGCACGGTATCGATTGGCAGGACGCATGCCCAAGATGATCGACATAGTAATGTGAATGTGGCTAAAGATGGCAAATCTGCCTCGATGAGTCGTTCGAATGAGCGAGATGATTTGGTGCTTACCGGTGCGGCGCAGCAAGTTTTGAATGCGGCTTCGCTACAGCAGTCTTTACCAGATATTGATCAGGCGAAAGTCGATCGGATCAAGCAGGCAATTGAGAGCAATAGTTATCAGGTCTCCGCACAGAGAATTGCTAATAAACTTGTCGATATGGAAAAGCTATAAGCTTTATCTAAAGATGAAAAAAAATTCTTTGCCTACAGTGACCGATCCGCAAATTTTGGAAGTGATGGAAAGTTTAAAATCATTGACTCAGGCAGGTGAAATGTTTGCGCATAAGCTTGATACCCAGCTGAAGATTGAACAATCTGCACTGATGTCTAGATCTATCGAGCTGGTCGAAACTGTTTTAAATGATAAGCAAACTTTGCTTGATGAGCTCAATGTTATCGAAAAAAGAATTAATGAAATCTTTTCCTATCTTAATGTCTACACCAGGCACAGAGGTCAGACAACGCGACGTTATATAGAGAAAAATTTTCCACTTGTTGATGTGGCACTCAATGATTTTATTGCCAGTATTGGCTCTTGTAGAAGTAAAGGCATGGAAAATGACGGGTTATTAAACTTACAGCTTGTTCAGATTAGTTCGACCATTTCCATGTTGTCCCCGCAGGATGTTAATCATCGGCAACCTACTTATAATCTAGAAAAAAATAATAAAATCCAATCTATTTCGACCGCATCTTGGGTCGCATAATGTTTCTACATTCATTCCTCTCTA
>CAZUAW010000212.1:0-4373 GCA_964618535.1 uncultured Thiotrichales bacterium | reverse complement strand
TGCAAAGTGGTTCAGAATCATTGTTTGTCACAGCACACGCTGTAACCAGTCGTAACTATGATACCGGAAGACTAGCGGCAAAATCGCCGCCGGTTTTCACGGGCTTTTAGCTCCCTTCGGTGAAGCCAGTCCGCTTCGCTTGCGGTATATCCAGCCCTCATTCTTGACTTGATATAGTCTAATTTTCTCTCAGCCGCTCGGCAGCGAGATGAGTTTTCAGCAATCATTCCACGGCTTCCTGTATCAATTTCCCGCGTTTCAGCACGGTACCGGTTCATAGGTTTGCGAACACTTTTGGCCTTCTGTCGCTCATCTTTCGGACTTATTAGTCTTCGATTAGGTAAAACGCTGAACGTCGACGGCGAATAGACAGCATTGACCTCGACATTTTCCTGTATCGAACCTGACTGATCTCCATAGTGAGTCTGACCATGCTCGTCGATCCACTTATAGGCAATTGCCCTTTCCTTATTCTGTTGCCTCATACCTGGTGCAACTCGCGCTCTAGAGTGGCGCTGTTGTGGTATTGCCTCAAGTGTTTCAGGCGCTTCTCTTTTCTCATATTTCTGAGGGAAATCTGGCTTTTCAATACGCGCAGATACACGCTCTACAGACGTCGGCTCAGACAAAAATTGAGGGAAAATAAAGTATATCGCAGCACCAACAATCGCGGTTGCTATGGCTAATGGAAAAATTAATTGGCTAATTCGCATCTAAATATGTGGCAAAACCTGAAATCTTTACTATGCTTATCTACCCAAGAGCCTAAAAAGGCCGCGTCTGGCAGCTTTGGTATTCAAACCTGCAAGACACAGTAAGCAAACTCAGTAGGACAATACGGTAGTCAGTTTGATGAGTAAATAGCGGCGCATCAATACGCCCAACTCGAAAAGCAGACACTGAATTAATCGGTGCATTCAATGCACAGTATACGTAACAAAGGAGATAGAAATGTCTGAACGCTGCTGCGATGTCGTTATCCATATTAACGAAGTTCTCAACGATGAAAAAATCCACTCTGTCGAAAAACAACTCTCATCCAATGATGGTATTTACTCAGCCTGTGTGCATCAAAACGCACGTCATTTAATGGTAGTTGACTACAATCCTCTGGGAACATCCTCTTGGGATATTCAACAGAGCTTAACTAATCAGGGACTGCATACACAGCTTATCGGCTTGTAACAACGGTTCTAGTACTGCCCCGTTTATAGCATTCGCCCGCGTTATTGAAGCCGGGACAAATCTGCTGCGCGCAGAAACAATCCGCGTAAATCGGCCAGCAATGCCAATCGGTTTTCACGTAGCGCCAAATCTTCATCCATGACCATTACCTGATCAAAAAACGCATCAACAGGTTCACGCAACGCGGCAAGCTCGGTTAGCCCTGCTTGATAGTTGCCTTGATCAAATGCAGCATTCGCGGTTGTTTTGAGTGCTTCCACACGTTGATGGAGCTGCCGTTCGGCATCAAGTTGGAATAGATCGGTGTGGATATCAGAAGGAATTTCACCGTCTACTTTTTTCAAAATATTGCTGATGCGCTTGTTCGCTGCAGCGAGGCTTTCGGCTTCCGCCAGAGTGCGAAAACTGTTGACGGCTTTGATGCGCTTATCGAAATCCAGTGGGCGCGTGGGGCGCTGTGACATGACTGCGTCAATGGTATCAGCAGCGACAGATTGATCCAGGTAATAGGCTTTTAAGCGATCCTGAATATAGTTAAAACACTCCGTCGTATCTGCGCTTTCTATTTTATCACCCAGCAATGTAGCGGAATAATCCAGCAGTTGCTGAAGATCAAGATCCAGCTCGGCTTCAATGATCACTCTCAATACGCCAAGCGATGCACGGCGCAAAGCAAACGGATCCTTTGCGCCAGTGGGTTTCTGACCAATGCCAAAAATACCCACCAGCGTATCAATTTTGTCTGCCAATGCCAGTGACTGCGCGACACCACCTTCGGGCAATAAATCACCCGCTTGCTTGGGTCGGTATTGCTGCTCGAGAGCAAGTGCCACCTGAGCATCTTCTCCATCATGCTGGGCGAAATATTTACCCGCGATACCCTGCATGGAAGCAAACTCACCGACCATATCCGTCATCAAATCACATTTAGAAAGCTCAGCGGCACGTTTGGCTAGCGCGGGTTCTGCGCCAATGTCGCTGGCAATTTTCTCTGCCAATGCGGCTACTCGCTGCGTTTTCTCATACAACGTGCCGAGTTTTTTCTGGAACACAATGCTTTTTAATGAGTCAATTCGAGATGCCAGCGTGTTCTTTCTATCCACATCCCAAAAGAATGCGGCATCTGCAAACCGAGGACGGATCACGCGCTCGTTACCTTCAATTACCTGTTGCGGATCTTTGCTGACAATATTGGCAATGGTAATAAAGTGAGGCAGCAAATTACCACCAGCATCGATCACAGCAAAATACTTCTGGTTGTCCTGCATGGTAGTGATCAACGCTTCCTGAGGAACTTCGAGGAATTCCTTTTCAAACGCGCCCGCCAGCGCTACCGGCCACTCGACCAGTCCTGTAACTTCGTCCAGCAAACCCGCATGAATCACAGCTTCACCGCCCAGCTTTTGCGCTTGCTCCAGCACTTGCTCACGAATCATCTCACGGCGTTTATTAAAATCAGCGACAACGTGACCATTATTGAGCAACACATCTTCGTATTCTGAAGGCTGTGCCACCCTCAGTTGATTGTTGCAATGAAAGCGATGCCCCATTGTCTGATTGCCACTGTTAACACCCAGAATCTCGCAATCAACTACGTCATTGCCGTACAAAAAAACAATCCACTGAACGGGCCGAACAAATTCAGCATCCCCCGCGCCCCAGCGCATACGCTTGGGAATGGGTAATTTGCTCAGCGAAGCACTGACGATCTCTGGGAACAACGTCACTGCATTTGCGCCCTGCTGTTCTGATTTAAACAACAGCCACGCACCTTTTTTGGTTTCCATGCGATCTAATGCATCAATCTCAACACCGCAGGAAGCAGCAAAGCCCAGTGCAGCTTTGGTAGCATTACCGTCATCATCAAACGCGGCAGTCAGTGCCGGCCCGCGTCGCTCGATAGTTTGATCCGGCTGACTCTGTGCCACCGCTTCAATCAAAATTGCCAGGCGTCTTGGCGCAGCAAAAGACTGCACTGCACCGTGCGCAAGGTTTGCCTCTTTCAAGCCTGCGATGACCCCAGCTGAAAATGCCTTAGATAGCTTCGACAGTGCCTTGGGAGGTAATTCTTCTGTGCCAATTTCAATCAGCAAATCTTGATTAGCCATTGGCGATCTCCTGATTATCTGTGGCCTGCTTATCCGTTTTTAGCATGGGGAAACCCAGCTTTTCACGGGACTCGAAATACGCTTGAGCAATGGCTCTGGACAATGTACGAATGCGTAAAATATAGCGTTGCCGCTCGGTGACCGATATCGCATGACGCGCATCGAGCAAATTAAATGTGTGTGAGCCGCGCAACATCTGCTCATAAGCAGGCAGCGGCAAACCCGCTTCGATCAATCGCTGGCTTTCTTTTTCCTGATGATCAAACGATGCGAACAATCCATCGGTATCCGCCTGTTCAAAGTTGAACGCTGATTGCTCAACTTCATTCTGATGAAACACATCACCATAAGTGACTACGCCCTGCGGCCCTTCATTCCAAACCAAATCGTAGATACTGTCCTTGCCTTGCAAATACATCGCAATGCGTTCCAGCCCGTAGGTAATTTCGCCAGTCACAGGGCGACATTCCAGCCCGCCCACCTGTTGAAAATAGGTGAATTGCGTAACCTCCATACCGTTCAACCAGACCTCCCAGCCCAGTCCCCAGGCACCCAAAGTGGGCGATTCCCAGTTATCTTCAACAAAGCGAATATCATGGACGCCAGTGTCTAGTCCCATCGCCGTGAGCGATTCAAGATACAAATCCTGAATATTGAGTGGCGAAGGTTTTAATACCACTTGAAACTGATAGTAATGCTGCAAACGATTTGGGTTCTCACCGTAACGCCCATCGGTAGGTCGCCGACAAGGCTGCACATACGCGCTACGCCAAGGCTCTGGGCCAATCGAGCGTAAAAAGGTCGCAGGGTGAAAGGTACCCGCGCCCATCTCCATATCGTAAGGCTGCACAATCACGCAGCCCTGCTTGCCCCAGTAATCCTGGAGGGCATGAATCAGTCCTTGAAACGTAGATACATCGTAGTCGCTCATCGCTGTCTGTGATCCTGCTAAAACAAGCGCTGGAGTATATCAGGAGATCGGCAGATGAATGCCCGGGCAATTGTCATCTTTGGATCAACAGTGAATCTAGCCCGAATATTTCATGAATTACACGAGTTCTCGCTTATCTATTGATTCCA
>CAZUAW010000211.1:0-4513 GCA_964618535.1 uncultured Thiotrichales bacterium | reverse complement strand
AAAATCAATATCCTGCGCGATAATCACGTGAATTCATGCAATATCCGGGCTATTAATGTCATCAGTGTTCCCATGAAAAGCAGCAATTATCTCAGGCAATTTCCAGAACTCGATGAATATACCGTAGAAGCTGCTGACGGACATTTTATGGATCATGCTCTTGATGATTAATGTTGTGCTGGCCTGGCACATGCACCAGCCTGAATATCGAAATCTTGCCAGCGGCGAATATCGGCTTCCCTGGACTTATTTGCACGCGATTAAAGATTATGTCGATATGGCAGCGCATCTGGAGCGTTATGATGATGCGCGTGCGGTGGTTAATTTTGCCCCCATATTGCTGGAACAGCTTGAAGACTATGCCAGTAGAATCAGAGAAAGTCAGGAGAATGGCAGGGATATTCCAGACCGCCTGTTGACCTGCCTGGTTTCAGATGATGAGTTTATTTCTGATAATCAAAATCGTCTCTGGCTAATTGAAGCTTGCCTGAAAGTGAATGTTGAGCGCCTGGTTAAACGCTATCCCGCCTTTAAAGATCTGGTTCGAATTGCCGAACACCTGACACCGGGAGGGATTGACTACCTCTATCGCCAATTTTTTATTGATCTTGTTGTCTGGTATCACCTCGCCTGGATGGGTGAAACGGTTAAGCGAGATAATCCGGTGGTGCAGCGCCTGATCGAAAAGGCACGGGATTTTTCCGCTCAAGACAGACAGGATTTGCTGACGGTCATTGGTGACATCATCGCTGGCATCATTCCCCGCTACAGGGCGCTGTCGGATCAAGGAAAAATTGAATTATCAATGTCCCCATTTGCACACCCGATGCTGCCGCTGCTGATTGATTTTGAGTCGGCCAGAGAAGCGATACCGGATGCACCGCTACCAACAGCCACTGAGTACCCAGACGGTGTGGCTCGATGCCACTGGCATATCGAACAGGGATTGCAGGTTTTTGAGCGTTGCTTTGGGCGAAAACCTCAAGGGTGCTGGCCATCCGAAGGCGGTGTTTCTGACCCGGCTGTTCGGATGCTGGATGACTATGGGTTCAAGTGGCTGGCAACGGGGAAAAATGTCTTGTCTCATTCTCTGTCAAAACAGCCTGACGATTGGGATGTAGAGCACCTGGCGTTTCACCTTGAGGGGAGCGAAACCCAGCTGTTTTTCAGAGATGATGGATTGTCGGATCTGGTTGGTTTTAGCTATTCAGACTGGCATGCGGATGATGCAGTTGGAGATTTGATTCAGCATATTCATAACATACATGAACGCTGTGATAACCCGCAGCAACATGTCGTTTCGATTGTGCTTGATGGAGAAAATGCCTGGGAGCACTATCCTGAGAACGGCTATTATTTTCTTGATGCGCTCTACCAGCGCCTGAGTAGTGATGAGGCGATTAATTTAACCACCTTTGATCAATTCCTTTCACACAGTGATCGTTCGATGCAACTCAATCACTTGGTTGCCGGGAGCTGGGTTTATGGCTCATTTTCGACCTGGATTGGTGATACTGCAAAGAATCGTGCCTGGGATTTGCTCTGTCAGGCAAAAACAGATCTTGATGATTGGCTCAATACCCATTCTGCACATGCCGATCGAAATGAAATACTCAAGCAGTTGGCGATTTGTGAGGGTTCGGACTGGTTCTGGTGGTTTGGTGATTACAATCCATCATCCTCGGTACGTGATTTTGATGAGCTGTACCGCCTCAATTTAAAGAATCTCTATCGTCTTGCGGCGCTTGATCCACCGGATGCTTTGGATGTACCGCTAAGCTCCGGCTCTAGCGATTCTACCGCAGAAGGTGGCGGAACCATGCGTCGCGGCGGGTAGGGTTTCTAAGCTAAAATGAATCATTTAACGAATAGCCGCCGCGCCGGTGTACTCGCGCACATTACCTCCCTGCCATCCCAGGAAGATCTTGGAAAAATGGGCAGCAATGCGAGAAAGTTTATCGACTGGCTACAGGAAACGGGTTTTTCTGTCTGGCAGATTCTGGCATTGGGGCCAACACATTATGATCGTTCCCCGTATCTCAGTCTGTCCGCATTTGCAGGCAATCCCAATCTCATATCAGTAAAAGCTTTATGTGAAGATCAAGCGCTAAATGAGACCTGGCTTGGTCCGGTTCTCAGGCGTGCTCGATATGACAGCTTCGAAGGGATACGCACTGGACTGCTTTCTGATCGTGCAGATTTGAAAATTTCTTTGCTGCCGGGCGCGGCTGAATTTCTGAAAGACAATGCGTTCTGGTTAAAGGACTATGCGGAATACCAGACCTTACGCTTTTCTCAGGGGCATACATCCTGGTGGACGTGGCCTGACGCGCTAAGGGATCGCGATTCTACTGCGGTTAAAAAAGTCGTTAAACAGCATGCCGATATGCACCATGGGCTTCTGGTTGAACAATATCTATTTGACCGCCAATGGCGCTCGCTAAAAGACTATGCCAACGAAAGAGGTATTTCGCTGTTCGGTGATATTCCCTTGTATGTGGCGCATGACAGTGTCGATGTCTGGGCGAACAAGCGCTATTTTGCACTGGATGACGACGGTCAGCCTGCTGAGGTCGCCGGTGTTCCTCCCGACATGTTCTCGGAAGACGGGCAGGTATGGGGCAACCCCGTTTTCAACTGGTCGCAGATCAAAAATGATAATTTTGATTGGTGGATAGCACGAATTCGCCGTCAGCTCTCATTGGTCGACTTGTTGAGAATCGATCATTTTCGGGGTTTGCAGGCTTATTGGTCCATTCCCGCCGGTGACGAAACAGCGAAGCAGGGAAAATGGATCAAAACACCGGGCAAAGAACTACTGGATGCGGCGAAGACAGCGTTAGGAAATTTGCCTTTAGTGGCCGAAGATCTAGGCTATATCACAGAAGAAGTCGATGCGTTGCGTACCTCATTCGAAATTCCCAGTATGCGAGTATTGCAGTTTGGGTTTGATGGCAGTCAGGACAACCCGCATTTAAAGGCGAATGTTGAAGAGAGCACCGTTTACTACACTGGCACGCATGATAACGATACGGTTGTTAGCTGGTTTGATGACTTGCATGAAGATGCGCAGCGATGGATTCGAGAAATGTTAAGAATGTCGCCAGAGGATGCCATTGAAGATGCGATGGTGGAAAACGTACTTGAATCATCTGCGGCATTAGCGATTCTGCCAGTACAGGACATTCTCGGCCTCGGTGCTGGAAACCGTATGAATATGCCGGGAACAACTGAAGGAAACTGGATCTGGCAATTTGACTGGAATCAGCTGGGTTCTAGTGTCACTCACAAATTTAAAAAGCTGATTAATCAATCTCAACGATCAGTATAGATAAAGGGAGTTTATAGGAATCACCATGTCAGAACACAAAATGACCGAAGTCTGCCCATTACCGGAAGTGGATCAACTCCCTACCGATGTGAAATCACTGGGCGATGATTTTTACCATTATCTCAGCCGTCATCTTGGGCGGTTCTACGGCTGCACACCTCACTATTTCTATGAAGCCTTGTCTCTTACGATTCGTGACCGGATCATGGCTGACTGGCGTTCGACTTGGGTAGCTTATAAAAAACCCGGTGTAAGACGCGGATATTATTTGTCACTGGAGTTTTTGATTGGCCGTGCTCTGGGAAACCACCTACTGAATCTTGAGTTACAGGAAAATGCCGATGAGGCAATGAAAAACTGCGCTCTGGAACTGCAATCTCTGATTGAGGAAGAACCTGATGCTGGTCTTGGCAATGGCGGTCTGGGTCGCCTGGCAGCCTGCTTTATGGATAGCTGCGCCAGTCTACAGCTACCGGTGATGGGTTACGGCATTCGCTATGAATACGGCATGTTCCGCCAGCAGATTGAAAACGGTTATCAGCTTGAAGAGCCTGATCATTGGTTACGTAAAGGTAATCCTTGGGAACTGGAACGTCCTGAGTATACACAGACAATTCAGTTTGGCGGGAATAGTGAATCTTATCAGGATGCTGATAACCAGACCCGTGTTCGCTGGGTGAATACCGATGATGTGCTCGCTGTTCCCTTTGATGTGCCAATCTCGGGATTTCAGAACAAAACGGTCAATACGCTGAGACTCTGGAAAGCGTTTGCCACCGACGTATTTAATCTGCACGAATTTAATGCGGGTAGTTACCCGGAATCGGTTGCTGCAAAAAATGAGGCAGAGCATATTTCGATGGTGCTCTACCCGAATGACAGCAGTGAAAATGGAAAAGAGCTACGGCTAAAGCAGCAGTATTTTCTCGCCTCCGCCAGTTTGCAGGATGTGATTCGCCAGTGGGAGCAGGTAGAAGGTAGCGACTACAGCAACTTTGCCGAACTCAACGTGTTCCAAATGAATGATACACACCCCACCATCTCAGTGGCTGAGCTGATGCGGATTTTAATGGATGATAAAGGACTGAGTTGGGATGCCGCCTGGTCGGTCACCACCCAAACGATGGCCTATACCAATCACACCTTGCTGCCGGAGGCGTTGGAGAAATGGCCTGTTGCGCT
>CAZUAW010000210.1:0-4551 GCA_964618535.1 uncultured Thiotrichales bacterium | reverse complement strand
CAATTAACGGGCGCTGCTGGAACTTGATTAAACCTTTGTCACTGCCTGAAAAACGCCTGCCTTTGCCACCGGCAAGAATGACTGCGGTGATTTGCGCCGCCTTTAAATCGCTCATGCATAAACTCCTTAGGGACGAGGAAATAATAACTTAAACAACTTAGCTTGCCTTTTTTCAGCGTTAACCGCGCATCAATCGCTTGCGCAGAATAGTTAGCGACATACAATTCCAAGTATGCCTAAAAAATACCCGAACAAGAGCTTGAAGGCATTGTGGCAGTGATCGCGAGTCACTAAAAACTCATTTATGCCGGAAAACTTTAGGTTCGATCTGGTGCCGATTGA
The DNA here is from genome assembly GCA_964618535.1 of uncultured Thiotrichales bacterium. Taxonomy (GTDB): domain Bacteria; phylum Pseudomonadota; class Gammaproteobacteria; order UWMA-0217; family UWMA-0217; genus HyVt-560. The sequence goes on along the minus strand of CAZUAW010000210.1, from coordinate 4,209 downwards.
GCAGTTTATAAAACTCGGTGCGGTTACGTTTTGCCAAACGGGCGGCCTGGGTAACATTGCCATGTGTCATCTGTAATATCTGCACTAGATAGTTTCTTTCAAAATCACTTTGTGCTTCTGCAAACGCTGAAATTTCTCCGGTTTTTCCACGCAGTGCTTTATTCACCAGTGTTTCTGATATCACAGGTGAAACGGTCAACACGGCGACTTGCTCAATCACATTCAATAATTGCCGAATATTGCCCGGCCAAGGGGCTGTCATTAGCACTTCCATCGATTCAGGTGAAAAAGATTTAGCCACGCAGCTTTCAGAGCGTTGTCGTAAATCACTGAGAAAATGATTGGCGAGTAACTGGATGTCCTCACGACGTTCACTTAATGGCGGTAACTCCAGCATCACGACATTAAGCCGGTAATATAAGTCTTCTCGAAACGTGTCGGCATTAATGGCTTCATCAAGGTCTGCGTGTGTTGCAGAAATGACGCGAACATCGACAGGAATGAGTTGTGTTGCACCCACTGGCCGTACTTCCCCTTCTTGCAGTACACGCAGCAATTTGGCTTGAAATTCCAGTGGCATATCGCCTATTTCATCCAGAAATAAGGTGCCACCATTGGCGGATTCAATCAGTCCGGTATGGTTGCGTTCCGCGCCGGTGAACGCGCCTTTTCGATGGCCAAATAATTCTGACTCTAATAAATTATCTGGAATTGCGGCGCAATTAATTGCTACAAAGGGTTTGTCATGTCTGGGGCTTGCATTGTGTATGGCGCGTGCCAGTAATTCTTTACCGGTTCCGCTGTCGCTTTGAATAAGAATACTGACTTCACTTTGCGCAACTCTTTGCGCCTGCATCATCAGCTCTTCCATGACGTGGCTCTGGCTGATGATTTCACTGCGCCAGGCTGAATTTGATACTTCATTATCCACATCGGTAACTGGGTAGCAAAGGCTCAATGCAGTGTTGATGGTGAAGATTAATTGCTGGCTGTCAAAGGGCTTGGTGAGATAACTAAACACACCTTTACGCGTTGCATCAACCGCATCAGGAATGCTGCCATGTGCGGTTAAAATAATGACTGGAAGCGAGGGATATTTCTCGTTAACTATTTTAAATAGCGCCAGTCCATTCATACCATCCATGCGTAAGTCTGTAATAATTAAATGAGGCTGAAACGCTTCAAGTTGTGTTAATGCCTGCTTGCCGTTATTGGCAGTTTCAATAGTGAAATCTTCTGCTTTCAACCGTAGCGAGAGCAGTTTTAATATTCCAGGGTCATCATCAACCAGTAATATTTTATTTTGCATTGTTAGGGATTTTATCGGTTGAGGGCGTACTGATTTCCTGCTCCTGTTGGTTAATATTTTTTTCGATGTTTTTCAGTTGATTGAGTTTGGATTGTTTGTCTGCGAGTTTTTTCAGTAATGTTAATGATGCCGCGCGTTCTTTTTTTAATTGTTGTTTTAAGGTTTGCAAATCGCTGCGCATTTCCATTCGTCGTTGGAGCTGTTCTAACAGCAACGTAGCAATTTGCCTGTCCTGCACAGTTAAATAATTGTCTTGCTTTAAAAATGCCTGAAATACTTGTTCCGATTCTTCTTCATACTCTATTCCAGTCGCATGCATACTTAGCAGCATGGCAAGATACAATTGATTACAGTCACCATTGAGTTGACTACTTTTTATGGCATTCGCATTTTCTCGGAGCATCTGCTGTTGTTGCATTAATTCTTTTTCAGTCATTGCTGAGAGTGCGTCGTAATAATTAAGTGTGATGCAATGATCTGCGGGCTGAACTGATTTTTGTTTCGACTGTGGCTTATAGATTCCACCGGCTGATGAGATGCAGCTAGAGAGCATCAGCATGTAAATACCTGATGCAAATATCGCCAATAATTTACGCTTTAACATGCTTATCTCCAGGCTGTTGCATCGGCAGGCAAACTCTAAAATGCGCACCTTGTGGTGTTTCCCGCGCTTCGATGCAGCCATTGTGCAGTTGTACATAGCGCTGGGCAATGGCAAGACCCAGACCGGTGCCTTTTACGGGGCCTTTAGGTAATTGTTGACCTTGGAAAAAGGGCTCAAAAATCTGTTGCTGGTGTTCTAAGTCAACACCGTCCCCCTGATCTATGACATCAATGCAGGCCTGCTGATTTTCCTGATTCAGGCGGATTTCAATTTTGCCATTATCGGGTGAATACTTAATGGCGTTGGAAAGTAAATTATCTAAAATGGTTCGCAATTGTTCGGCTTCTCCTTCCAGTTTAACAGGTCTGATATCGGTGTTAATTTGTATATGTCGAGTACGTATGGCGAGCTGATGTTTTGCAATCACAACAGAAATTAGTGAGGACAGGTCAACCGGCTTCAGTTGAGCGGGTTTATCCTGAGCCAGCGCCAGATTGAAATTTAGCAAGCCCTCGACCTGTGACTGCAATAACAAGGTGTTCTCGCGCAAAATGCCGACCACTTCAGTTTGATCATCACTGAGTGTTCCGACCACACCATCGCGGAGTAATTCACTGCCTTCGCGAATGGCTGTCAAAGGTGTTTTGAGCTCATGTGACATATGCTGAAGAAAATTTAGTTTCTGTTGATCCAGCTCAGCCAGCCGCCTGCGCATCCAATCGAGTTGCTCGCCAAGTTCTCGAACATCCTGCGGGCCAGAAACAGCGACCGGAGAGGTGAATTCTCCTGCCCCGAGTCGACGAATGGCTTTTCCCATATTTTTAAGCGGCCGTGTAATCAGCACGCTGAAAACCGCTGCCAATAAAAGCGCTAGCGGTATCAGCGCGATCATCTGCCACAGCAGCAGACGCTGTACCCGTTCGGTTTGTTCGGTCATCGTTTGACTGTCTCTGGCGACCATCCGGGCCACTGCCTGAGGGATCGGGCGCACCAGATCAGCCAGTTTAAATTTATCATCCAGTATTTGCGCATCTTTTCCACCTTGCTTTGACCATTGTTTCAACTGAGCATGCAAAGCTCGCTCACGCTCAACCAAATTCTCAATCTGAGATTTTAGAGCCTGCTCCAATGGCAGCTCGGACAACCGTCCAACTGTTTCGGTTAACTGGATTCGCTGGCTCTGGTAACGCTCCAGCAAAGTAGGGTCGCGTAACACGCCGTATTGCTCCGCACTGCGCCCCATGCTCAGCGCCTGGGCCGTGATTAACCGGCTTGCCTCAACCGCCTGTGCCGAATCGTGTACGGTTTTCTGTGTGTTCGCTGCCAGTTTATCAACCTGAACGACAGTGGTGATTAGTGCCACCATCAAAGGCAAAACGACGATAACAAACCCCAGCACGGTAAGTTGACGAATGGAGCTGGAGATGCGCATTATTATAAATCCTTGGTTACGATAAAAAGCTGTGTTATCAGATAGTTAGTAAGTTCTGTTGCCGATTGGCGACACTCAAACTTTAGCCGCATTGCTTTGATCAATCGAAACGCTTAGCTTAGGGTATGGGTGAGAAATATATCCACTACACAGCGTTAAACCTATCAGCCTGTCGGGGTTCGGAAGCTTACCCACACAACCTACACCAATATTTATTAATCTATCAATTCAAACTTAACGAACACTGCAAGTACATCAAGCTACGTGATCCTGAGTAAATAGTGTCGCCAATTAACGACGAAAGTCATTGCAGCCGTACAATGCTTGAATCAGAAAATAATTATAACTTATTGATTATTAATTGGTTAATTAAAACTGGCACAGGGGTTGCTATCTAACTTACATCGCACATTTGCGATTAATCGAAACCTTTAAACTTATGGAGTTTATGAAATGTTCAATAAATTAGTAATTGCTACTCTGGCTGCCCTTGCATCAACCGTCGTTATTGCAGGTGATGCGTATTCTGCATTGGATGTTGACAAAAGCGGTGCGATTAGTGAAATGGAAGCTTCAGTTCTGCCTGGCCTGACAGATCAGTGGAAAACACTGGATGGAGATGCAAATGGTGAACTGAGCGTTGAAGAATTTGCCAAATTCGAAACTTCAGAAATCAAGATACCAGCACGAGTTGCCCCTGAGATGAACTTGCCAAAAGCGAAATAAATCTCAGACCAGGAACGCAGGCTGCATACTGCGTACATCAATGGATGATGGTGAGATCTCCGCATGATCTGCGGAGGATCTCTTTTAACTGATTTCTAGGTTTAACCTGCTGTTCTTTAACGGGCACTTTCTGTTTAA
>CAZUAW010000209.1:0-4564 GCA_964618535.1 uncultured Thiotrichales bacterium | reverse complement strand
TTAGGCGATCTATTTCTTTTCTTGCGTGATTAGTATCGTGGTGTGAGTAACAATCAGATGTAATGGCCAGTACTCCAGCAGCAACGTTGCTAGAGTACTAGGACTTTTAGCCATGCTGCTGTGACTCCGCTTCGGCTTTGAGTTTCGTCTGGATAAAATCGGCATGGTGAAGGTAGAGCAAGTCAGCTATTTTTCTCAAATTACTTTCTTCATAGCGATCAAGTACGCCATCGGCATACGCCACCTGCCAGCAGTTGAATAGCATGGTGCGCTTTTGTTCTTGGCTGCAATGTTCGTTGACCGTACGGATGACGGGGTGCAGGGAAATATGATCTTTATGTCTGCTGATGGCTTCTTCAAGTAGCGACTCTGCTTCTTCCTGAGTTAACGAAAACAGCTTAACGATACTCTCAACGGCTGTTTTTGCTTCTTCAGGTTGCCAGTTAAAATCCGCCTGTCCGACTTCGATGAGTAACAGGGCCGTGGCAATTTGAATGTCGTGGTCGCTAATGCATTGTTCATCGGCGGGTGCGGCGAGATGTTTTAGAAAACTGGAAATGAGTTTTTGCATGTTCCTTATTGATCTGTGGTTGTTTTTGGGAGAATTTCAAAATAGGTTAATAGCGTTCTTTGCAGCCAGAAATCATTGTTGTCACTGACCATGAAAAACCGTTGCCCCCGATGATGGGTGAGGCCTTCAAAATTATCAACTGACCAGCCTTCTGCAGAGCTAAGTGATGCGATGCGTTTTGCAGAGCAGCTGTTGTTTTTTCCAACTTCGCAACTTGCGTCTAGCTGGATAATTTGTAGCGAAATGATGACAGGTTCTACAATGGAATTATAAATGCGTTCTAGCGTGAGTATTGATCCATCTGCGAGCGTTTCCAGACCGACAATTGAGCTGCCCCTAAAGGCGCGAGTGGGGAGTTGCCATTGTTTACCAGCTGCGCTGTAGAGTATCGGTTGTTGCGGATTGGTATTTTTTAATGAGGCTTCTGGAATGGTTAATACGCCATATTCAGGATGAATAGTAACGGCTTCCAGGCCTCGATTGGCTGAGTGATAATTAGAACGATTGCGTAGCACCTTAGGTAGCCCAACATCGCCGGTACGGCTGCCATCGGGGGTATAGCGCTTGATTCTGTGCTTGCCTTCGAATGACACCAGTAATTCAGTGTCATCGCGTTTGCCGTTGTTGCTATTAAGAATGGCGAGTCCTTCGGAATCGTCTTTTTTTCCTTTGAGCTTTTTCCCGCGTTTGTTAAGTAGGGGGTAGCCGTGCGTGACAGTGACATCTTTGAGTCTGTGCTGGGCATCAAAATGTGGCTGTAGATGAAACAACGTGCCTTTGTCCGAGACAGCATAAAGCAAGCTTTCATCCTCATCCCAGGCGAGCCCGGAAAGCTCGCTGAGTGATTCGCCATCGACAGTCTGTGCAGGAATCATCACTGTGCCGAGTAACTTAATTTGCATGAACTCTGAGCCAGCCGGATATTCAGCAGACAAAGGTACGCGTATAGCATCTGCTGCGGTGCAGGCATTTAAGGCAAAAAGCAGGCTTATGGTGATCAAAATTTTCATCAGGCTATTTTACTATATGATTGGGTTGTAAGTTCACGATGAAGCTCTCATGTCTGATATTCAACATCATCCAATTTCACTTCCTCTGGTTGCGATCAGTGCTTGTTTGGTGGGGCAGCGGGTTCGATACGATGGGGCGGAAAAAAAAGATGAGTTTATTGTTGAACAATTATCAAAACGTGTCGAATGGTTGCCAATTTGTCCAGAAGTTGGGATTGGCTTAGCGGTGCCAAGACCACCAATACATTTGGTCAATATAGACAATACTATCCGAATTGTTGGGGTTGATGATTCTGCAATGGATGTAACCGATAAACTCGCAGAATATGCTCGCCAACCAGCGCTGAAACATCCACGTTTATGTGGCTATATTTTCAAAAGCCGATCACCGAGTTGTGGCTTGGATGGTATACCAGTACATGATGTAAATGGAGATCCTGTAACTGAAAATGGAATTGGTGAGTTTGCGCGTGTTTTTCAGCAACATCGCAGGGATCTTCCGGTGATTGATGAGCTGCAGTTTCGAGATCAGGGAAAAGCGACAGCATTTATTAACACAGTCGAAAAAATGTTTAAAAAACTTTCTATAAGGTGAGAATGCAAGCGTAAAAAGAGCGGTCAATAATTCTGGTTTGATTTTTATGAAAATTGATTAAACGCTACAAATACCAGTTTTTCTGCACTTCATCAGCGGGTAAAGGCGTGACTTCTATTTCGCGCGCATCGGCATCCATCGGTTTAATTCGTACGACGACTTTATCTTCTTTACGACCTGCGCTGAACCTGGCGGTAATTCTTGCTGCCAGTAACCAGTCTGCTTCATCCATGTGCTTGGCTTCGATCAACGTGATCGGTCCGGAGTGACTCACTGTTTTAATGTGGTGATAAACTTTTCGATAACCTTCCATAAATCGGGTTTCGGGTTCTTCGCGCGAAATAATTAATTTGTAGTGATCCTTCGGGCGGATGTGCCGCCCCATGTTGAGCAGCATAATGTCATCGAACTCGTAATCTTTATCTTGCTTGTGAGTCCAAAAATCTTGCAGTTTATGGCTGTAGTTTTTATCGGTTAACACACAGCAGCCGCCCGCAGGTTGGGCGTATTCTTTAATCCCCATTTTTTCTGCCAGCGCAATTTGTATTTTGCGGCCACGACCATTGATGTCGAGTAATTTGCTCCGGTCTACCCAGCCCTCACGCTCAGGTTTTGTTTCTGGTAATAATTGTGCGCTGAGAGGGCGTAGCAGGAGATCATCCGCACCCGATTCATTGGCAATCACTGGCATGGTTTCCATACGTTGAGATTTTGGTCGCTGCCCGACTACTTCGCCAGTGAGTATGAAATCATAATCATGTTCGTCGATCCACTGCTTGGCTTTTTCAACCATAAATACTTTGCAATCAAGGCAAGGGTTTAGGTTTGCGCCATAGCCATGTTTTGGATTGATGACAATTTCTTTGTATTCATCAACGATATTGATGATGTGATTTTTGATCCCAATCTGCTCCGCAACCCACTCAGTATCGTTGCGTTTGGGTTCTCCACCTTTGTACACGCCACTCATGTGGTGCAGACCACCGGTGCAAAATCCAGTGAAAAAAGTGATGCCTTCTACGTGCACACCCTGATCTTTCACCAGTTTGGCAGCGAGCATTGAATCGAGCCCACCTGAAATCAGGGCGATGGCTTTCGGTTGATGAGTCATAGGTTAAATGTAAACAAATGTGCCGTTTCGGCTGTGGAGGGGGAACAAGATGGATAAAAACAGGTCAATGTTCTATTAACACTATGAAGTCTGTCAAGTTACCCGTGCCTTGAAAGTGTTATAAATAAGGGCTGGGAGAACATGATAACTTAAGGGCAGCTCTAAAAATTGAATCATGATTGATGAAATACATTAAACAGCACCTTTTTACTGCATTCCCTAAATCACACTTCTGTTCGTAGAGATGCCTTAGAAACCATGACTAGAGAACCTCAAGAAAATCCAATTTTCCGATTGCTGGAAAAGAGATTAAATCGCGCGCATTTACAGCAGCGTATTGGTATAGAGCGAGATCATCAAAAGAAAGTTTTTGGACAGGGACGCAAGTTCTTTCATATCGAAAACTGGTATTCTATCCATTCGGTAATCCGTAATATTTTGCGCCTGGGTTTTTTGCATGGGCGCGGCCAGCAAAACGCACTCGATCTCAATGTGGTGCGGCATGATCTAAAAATTGCTGGATTACCCAAAGCCTTTGATGGCTACACCATTGCGCATTTGAGCGATTTGCATATTGATGTGAATGCAGATATTCCCAGAGTCCTTAAAGAAACGTTGCTACAGGTAGAATATGATCTGTGCGTTATTACAGGGGATTTTCGTGCTCGAACTCACGGCCCTTATGATAAAGCGCTTGAATACATGAAATCCGTTGTTAGCGTTATCAAAGGCGATGTCTATGGCGTGATGGGTAATCACGATACGATCCAGATGCTGCCGGCTTTGGAAGGCATGGGGATTAAAATGCTGATGAATGAATCAGCCGAGCTGGAACGCGATGGTGAGAAAATCTATCTCGCCGGAATCGATGATCCGCATTATTTTGAAGCACACAACATCGAAAAGGCCGCCGAAGAAATTCCCCACGGTGCAGTTTCCATCCTCCTTTCACACAGCCCGGAAACCTATAATCATGCTGCACATGCGGGTTTTAACGGGTTCTTATGCGGTCACACGCATGGCGGACAAATTTGTTTGCCTGGTGGTTTTGCGCTGATGAAAAATGCGCGTTGCCCGCGCAGGTTTTGCAAGGGTAGTTGGGAACACAATGAGATGAGCGGATATACCTCACCAGGAACCGGAGTTTCGGTTGTTGATGTTCGTTATAACTGCCCACCAGAACTGATACTGCATACGCTTCGCTGCGCTTAACCTCTGGGGGTATCATTCCCGCCCCTTGGGGCGTGAAAAGAATATGGAATGTTCATCCTTCGACA
>CAZUAW010000208.1:0-4572 GCA_964618535.1 uncultured Thiotrichales bacterium | reverse complement strand
AATTCTTTTAACTTGCCCGTAGTCACCGATACGAGACGCGTCAAAACAATTCCCTATTAAAACAATAGCATAAGCGATATTCTCATGAATTTATGCAATATTCGAGGCTACTGTCGGGCGTCGCTAAAACTGGGAACCAGTTCATAAAATGACAGTAGTAATGTGATCTAATAGACAAAATTGCCTGGATCAAAATCACCGCCAGATCCAGAAAATTCGCTAACAAGGACGACAGCATTGCAAACTAGTCACACGCGTAGTTCGGAAGATCAAGATTCTGCCACTCACGCTCAGCTGAATGATCAGGAAGATCAAAATAAATCCGCATCGACTTCCGAATGGCCAACGCTCACCACCTACAATATGGGATTGACCTGCCTTGTGGCCGGCCTTGTCTGGTGGATGATCCATCCATTTACCGAAACAGGAATCCTCCTGATCTGGAGCACCGCCATTTGTGGCGTAAGTGCGCTTAGATTACTTTACGCCACCTTTCTCAATATCGGTTCACTACCGATAAAATTGATGCGCTTCTACGCACCAGGGTTTTACACACTGGCAGCAATTTCTGGTGTGATCTGGGCGAGTGTGCTGTTTTTAGTAACACCTGGGGAAATGCTAGCGGTAGATGCTTTCCTGGTAATGGTGCTGTTTGCTGTAAATGTCGTCGCTTACGCGAGCTATATTCGAACCCCAACCGTCCAATTAATACTCGGTACGCCAATCTATGTGTTGATCTGGATATGGACGGGAATGGGCAGTGGTTTTTTTCATACCGCCATCAATTTATCAATTCCGATTCTGCTAATCGCAAACTGGTATTTAGTGAAATATCAATCGCGTCGCCTGGTTTCACCCAACCAGGAAAAATTGCGGATGTCTCTAATGCAGCGTGAGATCAATCTAACGAAAGGATCTCTAAGCTACGAGGTGGAGGAAAGACTTGCCGTTGAATCTGATTTAAAACGTACTCACCGTTTATTTCTAGATGGGCCTGCCGTTGCTTATCGTTTTAAAATTAATAATATGCAGCGTGAAGTTCTAATGTTATCGGGTAATGTCCAGCAGTATGGACACAATGCTCATGCGCTGACCGGCAAGCTCTGGGAGAATTTGGTACATCCAGATGATTTGGAGGTGATTTCACTGGAGTTTTTAAGTGGTTACGATGAGCGGACATCCCCACTGTGTCAAAGAGAATATCGGTTTCGACGTGCTGATGGCAGCTATCGCTGGATTTATGATTATATTGTTCCGGTCAGGGATGAGAACGATAAATTTGTTTATCTGGATGGCTACTTTATAGATGTCACCAAGCTGCATAATATTGGTGATGCCTTGTTCAAGGAGAAAGAGCGCGCGCAAGTCACCTTGCAGTCAATTGGCGATGCTGTGATCACCACTAATATGGATGGACTGGTTCAGTTCTCAAATCAGGAAGCAGAAAGGCTCACCGGCTGGCATTCCTCCGAGGCAAATCACGTCTCTATTAATGAAGTACTGTCAATTCGGCGAGATGAAAAGACAGCATGGATCAATGACCCACTGAAGTTTTACTATGGCCTTCAAGACGAAGATAGCAACGAGCATATTACAGTTGAATACCGCTCATTAAATGGCGAATTTGGGTTAATAGACTTTCATGCATCGGAGATTAAAAGTGAATCTGGTGAAGTATATGGGCATGTCTTGGTACTACGTGATGTCACCGAAGAAGAAGAGTTATTAAAAGAAATTGAGTTTCAGGCACGTCACGATGACTTAACCGGTATTTACAACCGCTGGGAATTTGAAAATCGTTTTAATGCGCTGGTATCGGCAACACGTGATGAAAGTAGTACTCACATATTGATGTATATGGATCTTGATCAATTTAAACTGGTTAATGATACCTGCGGTCATCATGCAGGAGATGAGCTGCTACGACGACTGACCGCCGCTTTTGGTGCTTGCCTGGATAATGAAGCTATTCTTGCCAGATTAGGTGGTGACGAATTTGGGGTGATTTTAGAGAATTGTGGTGTCGATATCGGACTAGATGTTGCCAGAGCTTTGAGAGATACGGCCGAAAATTTTATTTTCAATTGGAATGATAAATCTTTTGATGTTGGCGTCAGTATTGGTGTTGTGCCAATTACTTTTCCGGTTGAATCAGTACACACCTTAATGGGTTTTGCTGATGTTGCCTGTTATTTAGCAAAGGAGCATGGAAGAAATAATATTCGCCTACATCGCGAAGAAGATCAGGAACTGGCTAAACGCAAAGCAGAAATGAACTGGGCAACGCGTTTAAAAGCATCTGTTGCGGCGGATGAATTTTCTCTGCATTACCAGGACATTGTGCCGGTTGAACCCACTGAAACACCCTCAAATCGAAAAATAGAAATATTACTCAGGTTACGTGATGAGAACGGAAATTACCTGACGCCTGATCATTTTATCCCTTCTGCTGAAAGATATAATTTAATGCCAGACCTGGATCGCTGGGTAATTAACGAAGCTTTTCTCTGGTATCAAAAAACTGGTTATGCAGAAAATATTATCATGAATATCAATCTTTCCGGGTTGTCATTTTGCGCGCCAAAGTTTCTTGAGTTTGTGTATCAAAAATTTAATCAATATCAGGTGCCGCCTGGTGCTGTGTGTTTTGAGCTAACAGAAACAGCCGCCATTCAAAATCTTCCAGAAGCTGAAAACTTTATGCGTTCTTTGCGTGCGCTGGGATGTCGTTTTGCCCTGGATGACTTTGGCACAGGTTTGAGTTCGTTTGCTTATTTAAAAGATCTACCCATCGACTTTCTAAAAATAGATGGAAAGTTTATAAAAGGGATAAGCAAAGATCGCATTGACCGGGCAATGGTTTCAGCGATCAATGATGTTGGGCATACCATGAATATCAAAACCGTCGCCGAGTATGTTGAAAACGACAGTATTTTTACAGAGCTACGCAAACTAAAAGTGGATTACGCACAGGGTTATGGCATCGGAAAACCCAAAGCACTCGATACACTGGTTGTTAACCGTAGCCGAAGCATACATTGATTTAATAGTTCTGAAGTCATCCGCCGGGAGCGGTGCCAGATGTACTAATGAGTACATTGAGTATCCGACAGGAAAGAGCATCAGGCGACATTCATTGCGGGGCTAAAGGCCCGATTCCTATAGTATATTCTCACCGGATTCGGGACTTTAGTCCCGCGATATTGCTAAAAGATATCGCATAATCATCGTGCTCATTAGTAAGAACGTAAGTAAATGTATTGAATTATTGTCTTTGAGCACGTCAAAGCAATTGCCGGCGAGCTTCATGCCCCAAGCTGGCAAACCTCAAATTACTCCAAAACCTACTAATGGCCGAATTCTCGGGCTAACCGGTAAAACTGAAACGGATTGAAACAATTTAACGCGATTCAGTAATATTTGTGTAACGACTGCTGCGTAATATTCTCCTCATGAGTTGCAGGCATATTTTTTGATGCCGCTCATTTAATCCACTTTTAATGATTAAAATTACGGAGCAGAAAATGAAGACGATTAAAGCACTAACCCTCTCAGCCCTTTTTGTAGGTACTCTACCTGTTTATGCCGGGTTTATGATGGGGCCACCACAGCAAGCCAGAGAAGCCGCATTTGAAACAATTGTGAGTTTTGCAGATGACGCAACCGTTGCCAATTTACAGATACAAAGAGACACACTCACTGACCTGCGCAGTCAGCTTGAAACATTGCGAAATGCAGAAGAGCAAGACACTACTGCCATCTCTGATGTGCGTGGTCAACTACAGGATGCCCGCCAAGCATTAAGAACAGATGTTCGCGAAATTGTTGATACCAACGGGGAATTAAAAACAGCACTGCAAGAGCAGCGTGAAGCAGCTCGTACTGAAAGAGCCGTTACGCGTTTCGCGCTCCGTGATGATGAAGCTTTTGCGGCATTAACTGAAGCGGCCACAGATGAGCAAACAGCTTCCCTGGAAGCGAATAAAATGGCCATGGAAGCACTTAGAGCTCAAGCATCAGAGGCCCGTTCGGCAGGTGCGTCGCGTGAAGATTTACAAGCAATTCGTGATCAAATGAAAGGTTTGATTAGTGATCAAAAAGACACTGTTGGGGATGTTCTGGAAGCCAACGAAGAGTTGCAAAGTGATTTTACAGCTTCAGCTCAGGAATTCATTTCAAACAATCGTCCACCACGAGGCGAAAGAGGTTTCGGTAGAGGTAGACCTTAACCAGTCCTGATTCGACAGAAAAATGCAGGATGTGCTATTCAGCACATCCTGTAAAATTTAACTGTAATGCATCCTTTTCTTCAGGGAAAAACAATAATCATGAAGACTAAAAAACTCACCACCAAATTAATTTTTAAACAGACTATTTTCTGGCTTTTTATTAGTTTATTTTCACAGCAAACCTGTGCTTCCTCTGTTGATGAAGAGCAGCTGGGTTTAGGTGTCGCAGCGTTGAAATCGGGTGATTACGATACGGCATTACAATGGCTAGTGTCGGCAGAATCAATGCAAAGTAACCACCCGGATTTAAAAAATGCTTTGGCGCTGGCTTATTATCATCTAG
>CAZUAW010000207.1:0-4591 GCA_964618535.1 uncultured Thiotrichales bacterium | reverse complement strand
TTGCATGCGAGAATTGAGCGTCGATTTCGCCAGATGCTCGAGCAAGGATTGGTGAGCGAAGTGGAAAATCTTTACCATCGGGGTGATCTCAATGATACGCTACCCGCCGTACGATCGGTCGGGTATCGGCAAGTTTGGCAGCATCTTGCAGGCGAATTAACTTATGAGGAGATGATCGAAAAAGGCATTATCGCAACACGCCAGCTGGCCAAGCGTCAGCTAACATGGCTGCGTAGCGAACCTGCCGATATTGTGCTCGATCCGTTTAGACAGAATCTAAAAGAGCAGATCACTCGTATAAATGAAAATTTTCTTAAACTTAATTAAGAATATGCTATATTTCCTTGACAGAGTACAAGTTATCGGTCGCGTTTTAGCGAATGATTCGTTGTCTTCCCTGTCTTCACTCAATAATTATTATTCACAAAATACACATAGGTGAGCTATGGCTAAAGGGCAAACTTTACAAGAACCCTTTCTGAACGCACTTCGTAAAGAACGCGTCCCAGTTTCAATTTATCTTGTTAATGGCATCAAGCTGACAGGTCAGGTGGATTCATTTGATCAATTTGTTGTGCTGCTCAGAAACAGTGTCAATCAAATGGTGTACAAACACGCTATTTCTACGATTGTCCCTTCAAAAGCAGTCAAGTTACCGATTCCTGACGACGGCGACGAAGACTAACTGTTCCGATCCTGATGATGTTGATGGCCAGCCTGTCAACGGCTTCCTAGCGCATGTTTGAACGACACGAAGGTGGTGAGCGCGCGCTGTTGGTGCAGGTGAATTTCAACTCAGCCGATTCCTCTGCCGATAGTGCTGAGCTTGAAGAGTTAACCTTGTCTACCGGTGCGCAAATTGCCGGAATCGTCCACACCAGCAGGAAAGCCGCTGATGCCCGTTTTTTTGTCGGCACCGGTAAAGTAGAAGAAATTACTGCGGCCGTGGCGGAAAAGCAGGTTGACGTTGTTATTTTCAATCATCCCTTGAGTCCCAGCCAGGAACGTAATCTTGAGGCTGAGATTCACTGTCGGGTGCTCGATCGAACCACATTAATACTCGATATTTTTGCACAGCGCGCTCGCTCGCACGAAGGTAAGCTGCAAGTCGAACTCGCGCAGCTCAAACATATGTCCACACGCTTGATTCGTGGCTGGACCCATCTGGAACGTCAGAAGGGTGGTATTGGCATGCGTGGCCCGGGTGAGAAACAGCTTGAAACAGATCGCCGCTTACTCAATGAACGAATCAAAGCCATCCAGGGTCGTCTGGATAAAGTAAAGGTGCAGCGCAATCAAGGTCGCCAAGCGCGGCGTAAAGCTGAAATCCCGACAGTTTCTTTGGTTGGCTATACCAACGCGGGAAAGTCCACGTTATTTAATGCCTTGAGCGGTGCCGAGGTGTATGCGGCTGATCAACTTTTCGCCACGCTTGATCCTACATTGCGGCGCGTCCAGTTGCCGGGTGGGTTGAATGTAGTGCTGGCAGATACGGTAGGATTTATTCGCCAGCTACCGCATGACTTAGTGGTCGCTTTTCGTGCCACCTTGCAAGAAACGGAAGAAGCCGATTTATTGCTGCACATTGTTGATGCCAGTGATCCCGAGCGCGACGATAATATTCAGCAAGTCAATAATGTGCTGAAAGAAATTTCGGCAGATAAATTACCCCAATTAATGGTGTTTAATAAAATTGATTTAACTGAATTAAAACCACGCGCCAAAGATAATGCCGAAGGCGAACCCGATCGTGTTTGGTTATCTGCAAAGTCCGGTGAAGGTATCAAGCTTTTAATTGACCAGGTTAGCCAGTTTTTTCAGGGCGAGGTGGTTCGCGGAAAAATTAATTTACCCATGAATGCAGGGCAGCTCAGAGCAGAATTGTTTGAAAAAGATGTGGTCGTGAATGAAAAAGTAACGGATGAAGGTTTTTGGAATATGGAGGTATGCCTACCTCATACACTATACCAGCAGCTCAAGCACCGATATGAAGAAATGCCACAGTTAGATGATTAGTCCGATACACGACACTAGAGCTCGCCGCAAATTAAATTTAATCAATTAAGACTAAAGGAATTGAAATGAAAAAATATCATGTATATGCATTGGGCAATGCACTGGTCGATATGGAATTTGAAGTCGATGATAAATTTCTTAACGATAACAACGTAGAAAAAGGCGTTATGACGCTGGTAGAAGAAGACCGCCAGCACGAATTAATGTGCCAGCTTGATGCTTTTGATGGCAATAAAGCCAGTGGCGGTTCGGCAGCCAATACAATTATTGCCGTGGCCGCTTTTGGTGGAAACAGTTTTTATTCTTGCCGCGTATCTAATGATGATCTCGGCGATTTTTATATGCATGATCTACATGCGGCTGGCGTAGATTCTAATTTGAACAGCAATCGACCCGAAGGGACGACTGGGAAATGTTTGGTCATGGTGACAGATGATGCTGAGCGAACCATGAATTCATTTCTCGGTATTTCTGCAACATTAGACTCTGGTGATCTGGATAAAGATGCAATCCGTAATTCGGATTATCTCTATATGGAAGGTTATTTGGTGTCGTCGCCTACCGGCAAGCAGGCAACGCTGGATGCGCGAAAAATAGCCCAAGAAGCCGGCGTCAAAATTGCACTGACCTTTTCCGATCCCGCAATGGTGCAGTTCTTTCATGATGGCTTGCAGGAAATGGTCGGCGATGGTGTGGATTTATTGTTTTGTAATGAAGACGAAGCCATGGCTTATACCAAAAAAGATACCGTAGCAGCAGCAATAGAAGCGCTAAAGCCAATGGCTAAAACTTTTGCCATAACACTAGGAAGTAAAGGCGCATTATTATTCGATGGTAAAAAAGAAATACACATCGAGCCAAACGCCGTCACCGCAATAGATAGTAATGGCGCTGGCGATATGTTTGCAGGTGCATTTTTATACGCCATAACACACGGTAAATCGTATGAGGAAGCTGGGAAATTAGCCAGCCTCGCATCCTCGAAAGTCGTTAGCCAATTTGGTCCCCGCCTGCCTTTAGAGGAGCACGGTTTCTTATTGGAGATGGTCTGAATGGTAAAAACAGAATAGCGTATTAACCTTTCATGAGTTACACCCTCGCAATTGATCAAGGCACCCAAAGCAGTCGGGCTGTTTTGTTTGATAGTGAGGGTGAAATCGTTGCTCGACAGCAACAAGCGATAAGCATAAACCGGATCAAAAAAGATCATGTCGAGCAGGATGCAGAAGAAATTCTAAACTCAGTTAAAAAGGTGATTGACTATCTTCTAAGCGAGTTGTCCTCCGCACAAAGAAAATCGATATCTGCTTGCGGTATTTGTACTCAGCGATCCTCAGTTGTTGCTTGTGATCGACAGGGTCAAGCATTAAGCCCTGTCATTGGCTGGCAAGATACGCGGGAAAGTGAGTGGTTGCACTCGCTCAGAAATGATCAAGAGACAATCCAGAGTATTTCTGGATTACCCTTAACGCCGCACTATGGCGCAAGCAAGTTACGCTGGCTTAATGGTCAGGTGACTACTCGGAACGACAATCAGATGTTGCTGGCACCTCTAGTCAGTTATTTACTGCTGAATCTAATTAACGAAAATTCCTTTTTCATTGATCACAGTAATGCGCAACGAACGCAATTAATGGATATTCAAACATTAAATTGGTCAGCAGCTCTGCTAGAGATTTTTAATGTTCCTCAGTCATCGTTACCCAAATGTAAGCCAGTGAGTTTTAGCTATGGTGATTTGCTAGGTACTGGCATCAAGGTACAGGCTGTTTGTGGAGATCAAAATGCTGTTTTTTCAGGCGCGGGAAATGGTGGTTTCGGCATAGCGGTTCTTAATTTAGGTACCGGTGCATTTATCATGTGTCTGCAATCACAGCGTCCATTACACGGTAACCTATTAACAACTATTATTAAGTCTGATGATCAAGCGGCAGTTTACGCGTTAGAAGGCACTGTAAATGGAGCAGGCAGTGCTTTAAATTGGGCAAACGAAAAATATGATCTCGGCGATTTAAAGGTACAATTACCTGGCTGGTTAGCGTCTGTTGATCATCCTCCTATATTTATTAATAGCATTGGTGGAATCGGAAGCCCCTGGTGGGCGAATCATATAACGCCACAGTTTTTTGATGATAGTGGTAATGAGCGTCAGCACGGCAAAGCTGAAATCGCAGTTGCGGTGATAGAAAGTATTGTTTTCTTAATTATGGATAATTTATCGCTCATGCAGCAAGACAATGCGATAAAGCGCATTCAAGTGAGCGGTGGTTTGTCCAGTCTTGATGGTTTATGTCAAAAACTAGCGAATCTTTCCGGCTTGGGAGTTGAGCGTGTCGAAACGATTGAAGCTTCTGCGCGCGGAGTTGCGTGGCTTGCCGCAGGAGAACCTTCAAACTGGCAACAAACTATCTCAGCGAGATTTAATGCTGAAGTAGATTCAGGTTTAGAAAGGCGTTATCAGTTTTTTCAAACAAAGCTCATGGAATTAATAGCTGCATGAAAATTCCAGTGCTAGTAGGCCACCGTGGTTGCATGGCTGAATATCCTGAAAACACGTTAATTGGCATTGAGGCGG
>CAZUAW010000206.1:0-4609 GCA_964618535.1 uncultured Thiotrichales bacterium | reverse complement strand
CTAGTACAGGGTGTAAAAATCCACCTCGAAAGCGACTTTTCGGCCTTATTACCATAATTTGTTATAATTTGGCCTAAATATAGGAGGCTGCTCGGAAAATAATTTTCATCACGAGCTAGATGTACAACGTGTCCAACTTAATTTGCTACGAATTTCCACTCACAAAAACCATGCGCCTATTCCTGCGTTTTGAGCAGTTAATGGCGCAGTTTGATACCTGCGCACAAGAAAAAAGTCATTCGGGAACCTTAGGGGCCTTAACGACACTCTCCGATATTTACCAGCTCACCATGCACATTGATCTAAAAGCGGAAATACTCCGTGAAGCAGATCGAATGATTATTCACGCCCCAGCCTCAGCTGACGATGCAATGCAAAAGAAACTAGCCAAAACAAGAACTGAGTGCGCCGAAATCATTAAAAAGGTGAATGGCCCACTGGGTCAGCATTTAAAAAATCACTATTTATTCAATCTGATTCGCCAGCGCCTTTCAATGCCGGGTGGTATTAACCCATTTGATCTGCCGGTCTCCCACTTCTGGCTCAATCAGCCACACAAAGAAAGGCAGCAGCTGTTGGTTCGCTGGATCATGCCGTACTTTCAAATTAACAAAGCCATATCAAAACTGCTCGCAAATACTCGCTTATTGGCTACCGAAGACACCTCCGTAGCCACACAGGGATACTTTCAAAAGAACCTCGACGCTGGCAATCAATTTCAAATATTACAAATACTCGTCGATGGCAAACTGCACAGTTATCCCGAAATCAGCTCCGGTAGACAACGAATCACCCTGCGTTTTTTCGATTTAATTGATCCAGCAGAACGTTCAAATCAAAGCCAGCAAGACGTTCCCTTTAAAATTCGATATTGCGTCTAGAGAATCGTTTGTTGCACCCAATTTTCTCCAATCTAGTATCACAATCATTAAACACCCTTCAACAGTTCTACCTTGATGAGCAGTGCTATAGACTAGCGCCTCACTGATACGCAGGCATTCGCCTCAGAACATGGAAAAACTGCTCAATAACAATTTATCATCCCTTGCCGCGACCAAAAAACAATGGGGAAGACTTGGCGAGACTGGGATGGGGCTGGCTGTCGCAGAGCTTTCTCGCTCGCATAAAAGCTTAGTGGTAGTCGTCACTCCTGATACGCACAGTGCTGATTTACTGGCACAAGAAAGCCGTTTTTTTCTAGCGCAAAAAGCCCATTCAGTGCTGCAATTTCCAGATTGGGAAACACTGCCCTACGATCTATTTTCACCCCATGAAGAAATTATCTCGCAAAGACTGGATACACTGACGCGCGTTCAGCAACATAAACAGGGGTTACTGATCCTGCCAGTCAGCACCTTGATGCAACGCCTGGCACCGGCAGCACATTTACAATCAGTCTGTTTTGATATCAAAACGGGGGATGATCTTAATATTGAGCAGTTTTGTGGACAGCTCACCAATGCAGGTTATTCAACTGTCAGTCAAGTCATCTCCCACGGAGAAATTGCTATCAGGGGATCACTGGTCGATGTGTTCCCGATGGGCAGCGAAAAACCTTTCCGCATTGATTTGTTTGATACCGAAATTGAATCAATACGGACTTTCGACCCCGAATCCCAAAAGACCATCGAAAAAGTTTCTGCCATCCGGCTCTTGCCAGCGCAGGAGTTCCCACTCGATGATGCAGGGATAAAAGCCTTTAGAAAACGCTATCGGGAACGATTTGAAGGAGATCCCCAAAAATCTAGAATTTATACCAGTGTTTCAGAGGGTACGCCGATTGGTGGCATTGAATATTATCTGCCACTGTTTTTTGAGCAAACCGAAACGCTCTTTGACTACTTACCCAAAGAGACTTTATTTTGCTGTTTTGATGACACGTTGGAACACGCAAAATCTTTCTATGAAGAAACAGAATCGCGTTACCAGCAACGCCGACATGATCTGGAAAGGCCACTACTGAATCCTGAAGAAATTTATTGCTCAGTCGAACAGCTGGCGCAGCAATTAACCCCATTGCTAGAGCTGCACAAAGAAAAACTCCCCGAGTCCGAGCAACGTGTCAATTTTAATACTAACGCCCTACCCGATCTGAGCATCAAACCTCGCATGGAATTACCCGCAGAAGCATTGAAAACATTTGTCTCTGCCAGCAGCAACCGAATTCTATTCACCGCTGATTCCACGGGTCGTCGAGAATTTATGCTCGACACGCTCAGGCCTTTCGGGATTAAGCCAAAGACAGTTGAAGACTGGCACGGCTTTCTATCATCAAGCGCCAATCTGATGATCACTGTGTCACCACTGGAGCGCGGTATTGCGCTCAATGCTGATGGCATTACCATTATTCCTGAAACCCGATTATTTGCTGACCGAATTCGTCAGCGACGACAAAAACGCAAACCTACCCGCGATGGCAATGCCGTTATTCGCAACCTCAGTGAACTCAATATCGGCTCGCCCGTGGTTCACGAAGATCACGGCGTCGGTCGCTATGCTGGGCTGGAAATGCTGGAAGTTGGCGGCTACGAGTCTGAGTACCTGATTCTTACCTATTCCAAAGGAGACACACTCTACGTACCGGTTTCATCGTTGCATCTCATCAGCCGCTACACCGGCGCTGATGAAGACTCCGCTCCACTACATAAACTGGGCACGGATCGCTGGGATAAAATCAAACGCAAGGCGGCACAAAAAGCCTATGACGCCGCCGCTGAACTACTCGATATTTATGCGCGACGTGCAGCCAATAAGGGGCATTCCTACGAGATTGAAAGCGGTGATTTCCAGTCTTTTGTCAGTGAATTTCCGTTTGAAGAAACCGAAGACCAGCAAACTGCTATCGATACCGTTCTGGCTGATCTAGAATCATCACAACCGATGGATCGCGTTGTCTGCGGAGATGTCGGCTTTGGTAAAACCGAAGTCGCCATGCGTGCAGCTTTTACGGTTCTGAATGCTGGACGTCAGGTGGCAGTGCTGGTTCCGACGACGCTGCTGGCACAACAACACGGACAGAATTTCTCAGACCGATTTTCAGAGTGGCCATTTCGCATCGAGGCGCTCTCAAGATTTCGCAGTACCAAAGAACAGAAAGAAATTTTGGCTGGCATCCAAAATGGCAAAGTCGATCTCGTCATCGGCACCCATAAGCTGCTGCAAAAAGATATCAAATTTAAGAATCTCGGATTGGTCGTCATTGATGAAGAACAACGCTTTGGTGTGCGCCATAAAGAACGCCTCAAATCACTTCGCTCCCAAGTCGATATACTGACACTGACCGCCACGCCGATTCCTCGTACCTTAAATATGTCACTGTCGGGAATTCGCGATCTGTCTATTATCGCCACCCCACCCGGTCAGCGACATGCAATCAAAACCTTCGTCAGCGAATGGGACAGCGCCATGGTCACAGAAGCCTGTCAGCGGGAAATTCGTCGCGGTGGACAAATCTACTTTTTACACAACGAAGTCAAATCCATAGAAAAAGCCGCTCGTGATCTAGCGGAGCTGGTACCCGAAGCGCATATAGAAATTGCTCATGGGCAGATGCGGGAAAGCCAGCTCGAACAAGTGATGACAGACTTCTATCACCAGCGATTCAATATTCTAGTCTGCACCACCATCATCGAAACTGGGATTGATGTGCCTTCCGCCAATACCATCATCATGAATCGAGCCGATAAATTTGGGCTCTCGCAGCTGCATCAGCTCCGAGGTCGAGTTGGACGCTCCTATCACCGCGCTTACGCTTACCTGATAACACCGAACAAAAAGGCCATGACCAAAGACGCTATCAAGCGTCTCGAAGCTATTGAATCTCTCGAAGATCTTGGCGTTGGATTCACACTCGCGACCCACGATCTGGAAATTCGGGGCGCTGGTGAACTGCTCGGAGACGAGCAAAGCGGACAGATTCATGAGATCGGATTTAGTATGTACAACGATCTACTCGAACGTGCCGTCAAAGCGTTAAAAGAAGGCAAGCAAGTTTCTCTGGAAAAACCCGAAAACGTGACCGATATTGATTTGGGTGCCCCCGCATTGCTGCCCAGCGCTTACATCTTCGATATCCACACACGCTTGATGAGCTATAAGCGTATCGCCAGCGCTGAAAATGACAAAGAGCTGTACGAACTACAAATTGAACTCATCGACCGATTCGGCCTGCTACCCGATGCTGCAAAGAATCTGTTTGCCTCACACAAGCTAAAACTCATCGCTACAGAAATGGGGATCACTAAAATAGATCTCGGCAACGATGCCGGCAGAATTCTCTTTTCAGCCTCACCAAACATTGATGTTGCTGCACTTTTAAAGCTCATACAAACCCCAGGCTCCAGCTTCAAATTACAGGGGCAAGAGAAGCTTCTCTTTAGTATTAATGAGGATGAAACTGAAAATCGGGCAGAATGGGTAGAAAAACTATTAACTACACTGTCTATCAAATAGCGACAGCCTAACATTAGTTATAAATTATATAATAATTTCAGTATATTAGCGCGGTGGGTTACTACTAGAATACTTTCGTTCCCAAAGGACGGGGATAACATAAGGGACGAGGAAATAATAAATTGAGCAACATAGCGTAGAATTTTTGTTTCAGATT
>CAZUAW010000205.1:0-4619 GCA_964618535.1 uncultured Thiotrichales bacterium | reverse complement strand
TTAATTCTGAATATTGTTAAAAAATCACCCAGCATGGATTGCTGGGATGCAGTGACAGGGATGTCCTCAGTGCCACTACTTATCGTTCCCCGTTTTCCCAGCATTTCCTCCATCCCTGGAGGTACACTGCTCGTCGCTCCCGGCACTCCCAGCATTTCCTCCATCCCTGGAGGTACGTTTCCATTCGGTATCTTTACTGGCGGATTTCATGATCGAACCCAGCTTGGCAAATTTCCAGAGCATATAAAAAGGTGCGGTGGCCAGAGCCTTCCAGTCTTCCCTGGTTGCTCTTCCGAGCAGCATCGCAACGAGTACATGCACCACGATCAGGCTGAGCCCAAAAAGCCCATACAGGGTCAGTAAACCGCTGGTGGCAATCAGTCCAATCACAAATAAAACGAGTAACAGGCCAATGTGATAGCTCAGTGGCATTAATAACAATTCTAGCAGTGGCTCGATTAACGCAAAATTTTTCTTAGCGACTATATCTTTTAATAGCTGCGGCGCTAAGTCTAAAACCATACGCAACCGGCCACCCTCCCAGCGCTCACGTTGCGATTGCGCTTCAGCGCTGGTCACCGGCATATCTGACCACACGCAAGTGTCCGCAAGAAATTCTACTTTGCGCCCGGAACGGACTAATCGCACGTGGTATTCCAGATCTTCAACAATCGAAAAACTGTCATAAGGTACTGCTGCCAGCGTTTCAGCTGACAGGGCAAATCCATTACCTAAAATACCTGCGGAGAAGCCCGCTTGGCGACGCGATAGAGGGCGTAGATAATTGAAAGCTAGAAAAGCAATATGCATTAGGCGCGGACGAAATCCTGCTTCAGGGTTGCCCACGCGATAGCCAGCTTGGGCGGCAGCCGCGCCATTAGAAAATGCATTGCGCATGGCGTTAAAGAAGTTTCTATTGACCCTGGTATCTGCATCAACAATCAAGAAAACATCGTAGCCTTTGTCCTTGAGTTGTTCGAAAGCAAAATTGAGCGCATAGCCTTTGCCACGCAAGCTGTCGTTCTGACGCTCCAACACAGTGCAGCCGTACTGACGAGCGATGTCCGCTGTTTCATCCGTACAATTATCAGCAATCACATGTAAATCGGCAGCATTCAAAGGAGCTTCACAGGCCAGCAAGCTGGTCAGTGTTGCGGGTAAATCCTTAGCCTCATTATGCGCGGGGGTAACAACCGCAAGTCGCAGCAGCCCTCCAGGGATGGAGGAAATGCTGGGAGCGACTTTCCGGCTTTTAATTAAAGCCGGAAATGTCACTAACAGGAGTTCAATTGTGCCTGGCAGAGTTGCCAGTAACAGCGCCAGTCCGATGGCAAATAACAATCCATTCATTCTTAAATCCGTTAAAGATTCTGAATCAGGACTTAGCCTTCTCTTCTGCCATTTCCTTGTGAACTGAGGCCATATCAACTGCGCGAACTTTTTCGATCAGTTCTTCCAGTTGCGGTTCAGCCAGCATGCCTGCCTCGGAATATAAGATGACTTTCTCGCGAAAAATCATCAGCGTGGGGATGGATCTAATTTGAAAAGATGCGCCCAATTCCTGCTCATCTTCGGTATTCACTTTAGCGAAGACGATATCATCGTGTTTTTCAGACACTGACTCGTAGATCGGAGCAAAGTTTCTACACGGGCCGCACCAAGGCGCCCAAAAATCGACAATGACGATTTTCCCATCTTTAATCGTTGATTCAAAATTGTCGTTGTTTAGTTCTACAGTAGCCATTAGTTTTCTTCCATTGTGTGGTAACCGTCCAATCCAGCGACATCATTGATATCTCGTATACTCCGTTACAGGGAGTACTAATGAAGTGGTTTTCAGGATAGTGGTAGTAATTACGCTGCGACTTTGCCATAGAATGTTAGTAATCGCCAGTCATAGGGCGTTTCTCAAACGATTTTCAGCGTTAACATCTGGTCGTGCAACGCATGTAAACGGCTAAGAGGATCGTCCATTTCCAGCAACATTTGCTTGCTCTGAAGTGGAATCGGCAAAACTTCTGTGAGCCGCCCGGCAACCCAGGCAGAGTCATCCAAAACAGTTTCAAGCTGATTAAACGGCGATCCAATTCCGGTAAGAATTTTTTCCAGCAATTCTGCCAAATGGATAAACTCTGGTGGTAAATCGCGCAAAGCTTCTGCTTCCAATGGCTCGATGGCTGCTGTCATTAAGCGATCAGCACCAATGGAACGCTTGCCGATGGCGACTTTTTGCTGCCCCTGCGCAGTAATCCCCAACAATCCGTCGCTGGTGGTATTCCACTCAGTGATCGAAACCAAGGTGCCCGTTGAACAAACCGTCGCATCACCGCCGGTCTCTTTTCCTTCATCAATCAATGCAATCACAAAGCCACGGCCATCACGCAGACAACGGCTGACCATATCAATGTAGCGAGTCTCAAAAATTCGCAGCGGTAGTACGCCTCCAGGAAAGAGGACTGAATTGAGTGGGAAAACTGGGGCAATTTCCGGCATTGCTACAACCACGTGTTATCCCGGGCTACTGCTGGATTTTACCGCAACCCCATCCCAGCGCGGAGAGATACTTTGCTCAAGACCGATATGATCGAGGACTCTGGCGACTATAAAATCAATGATCTCATCCACCGACTCAGGATGATGATAGAAACCTGGATTGGCAGGCATCATTACCGCACCCATGCGGCTGAGTTTCAGCATGTGCTCCAGATGAATTTCCGAAAAGGGTGTTTCTCGCACTACAGCAATGAGTTTTTTACGTTCTTTTAGCGTCACATCTGCCGCGCGCTCCATCAGACTGCGGCTTTGCCCAGTGGCAATCGCTGCCAATGTGCCAGTGGTGCAAGGGCATACGACCATCACCTCATTCACGCCCGATCCGCTGGCTATTGCTGCGGTCCATTGCTTTTCACCAAAAACAGTGAGCTGACCCGCTTTCGCACCATACCGCTCACCCAGGTAGCGTTCAATTTCTCGCGGACGTCCTGGTAGCTGCAAGTCAGTTTCCAGACCAATCACTACCTGACCGGGCTGTGACAACATCAAATCCACATGCACACCCGATTGCAGCAAAACTTCCAGCAATCGAAGTCCGTACTGCGCGCCGGAGGCACCTGTCATGGCTAAAGAAATTGATTCAACAGTATTGATATTTTTGTTCATAACGCATCCAGTAAACGCACAGGTAGATTCTCGAAACCACCGTTGCTCATTATTATAATAGAGTCTCCGCTGCGACTTTGCTTGGTTAAGGCTTCCAGCAGCGCGTCCACAGAAGTAAATATGTGGCTAGGAACATTCATCTGCAACCCTTCCTCCCCCCAGTCCAGATCGCGGCTTAGCAACACAAAAGCTTCATCGGCTGCATCAAATGCCGCGCCGAGGGTCTCTTTATGAATCCCCATGCGCATGGTATTGGAGCGTGGCTCGAAAGCGACCAGTATCCGCCCTGCCCCAACCTTTGCTCGCAAACCTTCGAGCGTGGTTTTAATCGCGGTGGGATGATGGGCGAAATCGTCATAAATTCTGATATCATTTCTCACGCCACGCAGCTGCATGCGGCGCTTAACACCTTTAAATTCAGCCAATGCCTGTATCGCAGTTTGCGCGGAAATATCTGCTGTCGCGCTCGCTGCAATGGCAGCCAGGGCGTTCATGGCATTGTGCTTACCAAGTAAATCCCAATCAAGCACACCCTGAGACTGACCGGATTTAAAAATTTCGATGCGACCACAATCCGCTTGCAACGCCGTATATTGCCAAGCAGAGTCATCGGAATTACCCATAGAGACTTGCTGCGACCAGCATCCGCGTTCGAGCATAGTTGCAACATTTTGATCATCCTGCGGATAAATCACACTACCGTCTGCTGGCAGCATTCTCAACAAATGATGAAACTGGGTTTGAATTGCCTCAAGGTTTACGAATATATCGGCATGATCAAATTCAAGATTATTAATGATCAGCGTTTCTGGATGATAATGAACAAACTTAGAACGCTTATCAAAAAATGCCGTGTCATATTCATCTGCCTCAATCACAAACCAGGGAGATTCACCCAATCGGGCTGAGACAGAAAAATTCTCTGGCACCCCACCGATTAGAAACCCCGGCTGCAAACCGGCAAATTCCAGAATCCATGCCAGCATACTTGCTGTGGTGGTTTTACCATGCGTACCAGAGACCGCCAGCACGCGCCGATCTTTGAGTACATTTTCATACAACCATTGCGGTGCTGAGGTGTAGCTGATTCGATCATTTAGCATCCGCTCAACAATCGGCATACCGCGCGACATAATATTGCCAACGACCAATTGGTCAAAGTCGGCGTCCAGTTGAGTCAGCTCAAAGCCATTTTCAAAAACGATTCCAGCCTGAGCCAGCTGATCACTCATCGGTGGATACACTGCACGATCAGAACCGGTAACGGTATGCCCAGCTGCCTGAGCAATTTGAGCGATTCCACCCATAAAGGTGCCAGCAATGCCGAGGATGTGTAGGCGCATGAAAATCAGGAGTAAAAAATGGAGATAATACCAGACGCGCGAATGAATTCCGTTATGGCTTAGAGTACTAGCCCGAATATTTCATGAATTACACGAGTTCTCGCTTATCTATTGATT
>CAZUAW010000204.1:0-4627 GCA_964618535.1 uncultured Thiotrichales bacterium | reverse complement strand
CTAAATAAATACCTCTAAAGATGAAAACACGCCTGTTTAGAGGCGGCAACTCACCCTGAAACCAATAATATTCACTCTGAGCCGTGGATGAAAATCGGAACGTACGGCGCTGCGTACGCTGATGGGGTTGTTTAACCAGGATCCACCACGCAGCACTCTTGGCAATTGATTGTTGCCAGCTTCCCATACCGAACCATCATCAGGTGCACCTGTAAAGTCTTCATGCCAGTGGTCCTGACACCATTCCCAGGTATTTCCGAGCATGTCGTGCAAACCCCAGGCATTGGGCTGAAAACGTCCAACGGGTGCCGTAGTTTCATCATCCCACTTGCTGCCACAGGTTTCACAGACGGTGTGATCCTGACCTAGTTTATCTCCCCACCAATAAGCAGTTTTCGTATCTGCTCGGGCTGCGTATTCCCATTCAGCCTCGCTAGGTAGTTTGTATTCGCGGCCGGTTTGTTCGGTAAGCCACTTGCAGTAAGCCACCGCATCATAATAAGAGACATTGATTGCCGGACGTGATTTTCGACCCCAGCCTTCATCCATCGGTAAATCACGGCCTGTAGCCTTGGCGAATACATCATAATTGGCGAAGGTAACTGGATATCGCCCAATCGCAAATGCGTAGTCGATGGTGACAGGATGCTGCGGTTGCTCATCTTTAAAACTGCCAAATTCATCTTCAGATGAACCCATGACAAACTGCCCTGCTGCTAATGCAATCATTTGTGGTGCCTGATCGCCATTGTCGAGCAGGTCATAGAACATCCGACCCGGTTCTGGCGGGTTCTGAGAGATCGAATTGTTGGCAGGATTTGTCATGGTTACGAAATTATTTTATCTAAGTTGTGCGGTTTCTGTCAGTTGATCGTTCAAAATATCTGTTTTTTGCTAAACATCAGGTCTATTGTCGGTAAAATCACGCCACTTGTCTGTGATGCAAGTACGATCCTGATTGAAACCGGCGGACAGCGCAGGTTTTCTACTTGTATACCGGTTTTCGATCTAAAGCTTCATTAGAGGACATTGGATTACGCGTCGTTACCGTCCCTAACTCGCAACGATTACCCATATCCCACGCCATTTTTAAGTTAACGGGAGCGGGGGCGCGACGACAGCGATCAGCTTTGGTTCTGTAAACTGATACATAGCATTTCCCACCATCCACCTCTGTCTCGATTGAGAAATCTTCGATGCTCGTACACCCAGTACCCGTTACGGTAAAATTGATTTCTCCACGATGAACGGAAAATGCATGTAGCTTTTCCAGACGATGCATCACAGCAACACTGGATTTCCCGCCCTTTGCTGACGCTTTTAATGATGGTTTAGACAGCATGGTTATTTCCTCGCTAGATTCATTCGAATCGCTACTAGTGGGTTGCAGAGTACAGCCTTGAATGCACAGTATAACCAAAGTCGAAAAGGGCAAAATTCGGGTTTTAGGTAGCCAGGAAATGTAATTTTGATTTGCGTCATTCATGATAGTAACTGCTCCAAAATCTTAATTGCTGATTGCGTACCTTTAACCAGTTGTAGCTCAATATCAGCGAGTAAAATTTCCTTTGCTCCCCTGCCAGCAGCCGGATTCGCAACGATCGCCAGTGCCGCGTAGCAAAGATCCAGTTCACGTGCCAGAGAGGCTTCGGGCATGCCTGTCATGCCAACAATATCGCAGCCGTCTCGTTCTAGGCGATTAATTTCCGCAGCAGTTTCGAGCCGAGGCCCCTGGGTTGCTGCATAAACGGCCGTGTCGGTGATTTTGATACCCGCTTGCTCGGCTGCTGCAACAAGCTGATTACGCAGATCAGCACAATACGGCTGCGAAAAATCAATATGCGTGACGCTGCTAAGATCCTTCTCAAAAAAAGTCTGACTACGATTGTAGGTGTAGTCAATAATCTGATCAGGAATCACTACTGTGGCCGTGGGAATGGCAGCACTAATGGCACCAACAGCAGCAAATGCGATGATATTACTAATACCCAAGTGCTGGAATGCCCAGATATTTGCTCGGTAATTGATTCGATGCGGCGGAATTTGGTGTCCATGTCCATGACGTGCCAAAAAAATCACTTCATGACCAAATAGCTTACCCGTCGTAAACGCACCGGAGGGTTCGCCGTAAGGCGTATGCACAACTTCACGCTTGGTGATCTCCAGCCCTTTTAGGGTTAGAACACCGCTACCGCCGATAATGCCAGTTTTAGTCGTCGTCTTACTTTGATTCATTGGTTTGGTTGAAAACTCACTATTGTCGCAAAAATCTAGTGGATAATAGCAGGTGCTTTTTGGCGCATGATTTCGGGATGGCCAATGTAATAACCTTGCAAGTAATCGACACCGATCTCACGAAGCCCTTCAGCGATAGTCTCGGTTTCTACATATTCGGCAATCGTCTGGATATTCATGAGCCCGGCAATACGCTGAATAGATTCAACCAGCCCATAGTCAACAGGGTCGGACATGATTTCTCGTACGAATACACCATCAAGCTTGACGAAATCTACCGGTAAGTTTTTGAGATGCGATAAAGATGAAAAACCTGTACCGAAATCATCCAACGCAAAGCGACACCCTAATGCACGCATATCCTGCATAAAATCAACGGCTTGATCAATATTTTCCATTGCCGAAGATTCGGTTACTTCGAAACAGAGCTTGCTAGCAACCATCGGATTCGCTTTGAGACGAGCATGAATTTGTTGCTTGAATTCTGGATCACACAACGATGTTGTTGAAATATTGACTGAATAAAAGTCCCCATGCAGATCGCCAGATTCGAGGTTCTCAATCATTTTATAAACCACCCAACGATCCAAAATACTGGTGAGCTGGTATCTCTCGATCACCGGTAAAAAGTATTCTGGTTTAACCAACTTATCCCCATCTCTAAGCCTCACCAACACTTCAAATGCGCTGGCACCCGCGTGATGACTGACGCGCTGAATGGGTTGCTGAAACAAACACAATTTGTCGCCGTTAATCGCATCGTGAAATTTTTCTAGCCACAAAGCATCCCCTGATAGCTTTCCTTTGGTCTGCTCATCACCAAAAATACGGATTTGGTTACGTCCACCTCGCTTGGCTGAATAACAAGCCTGATCAGCCATATCGAGGATTTCATCGACATTGAGGTTTGAACGCTCAATTTGTAATAAACCGATACTGGAACCAATTTCAAAACACTGATTTTCCCAGTAAAAACGAAAAGTTTTAATACTGTTATGCAGATCCTGTATCAGGCGACGCGCTTGATCCAAATGACAGTGACGCAGCAAAATAGCAAACTCATCGCCGCCAATGCGCGACAGCACATCGTTTCCGCGTACTTTGCCCCTAAACAAATCTGCCAGCTGCATTAACAGCTTATCACCGGCACGATGTCCCGCAGCATCATTGACCTCTTTAAAGAAATCAAGATCAAGATAACAAAGCACATGTTCATCATCTGCCTGTAATAATTGCAGTTCGTTGTTGAGTAATGACTTAAACGCCTGGGCGTTGAGTAACCCCGTTAACGCGTCGTGGTGCGCAGCAAAATACAATTTATCAGAACTCAACTTGGTATCAGTGATATCACTCATTGAACCTCTGTAACCCTTAAAACCGTGATCCTGATGGTAAAACGGCCTACCTACCAGACGTACAACGCGCTTTCCCCCAGCGTGATTGAGTAACTTGCAGGAAATTTCCAATGGTGTTTTTGCTGAAAAGTGCTTGTGGAAACGCTCTAACCCCTCTGCACTCAGGTTGCGAGCAAAATACTCAACAAACGCAGTTGCGGTAAAATTATCTTCTGGCAAATTGAGATGGTTTTGGGAGCCGGCATCAATAAACGTCAGCATGCCTTGTGCGTCCGTTTCCCAAAAATAATCGCTACCTTGCGTGGCAAAATCCTTGTATCGATCCAGCGCCCGTGACAACGAGGCTTGCTCTTTTTTGAGCTGATTAATTGTTTCACCCAGTTGGCGGGTAAGAAAATCCGCGTAGCCACCATCCTGAGATTGAAGTGAAAAATTATTCTCCTCAGAATCGACCAGCAATTTCACTCTCTGCTCAGTGTAGACATCTTGGATCAGACGAACAATCTCATCCACATTAGCCGGTTTTTGAACAATCTGAACAGCACCGGCGTCTAGAGCAACCCTGCTATCTTTAGCTTTCAAATATCCTGATTTATAGAGTAAAACAGGAATATCTTTGAATTTTTCATTACCGGTAACTTCTTGGCAAAGCGAGTAACCATCCATTTCTGGTAGATCTACATTCACCAGCATCACATCTGCATGACGGCGATGCATTGTCTCTAACGCCTCATAACCGTGCCCCGCGCAATGAACATTTTTAAACGCCTGGCTTAACTGGTCCACCCAATATTGGGTTAAATCAGCATCGTCATCGACGATGAGCAGTGAAAGTTGGTTGGTACGATACATAAATAATGGTCGCTGACAATGGATTAAGAATGACAGTAGACATTCTGCGGGAAATTGCTACAAAAAACTGACGACAGCCGCAAATTATCTGACATTCTCGCGCTCACTTCATCACATTTTAACCGAAGAGTCGCGTGGCTCGGACAATACTATCCGCCTCTTGCGCTGTAAACGAAATAAAGGGG
>CAZUAW010000203.1:1617-4638 GCA_964618535.1 uncultured Thiotrichales bacterium | reverse complement strand
GCCTGTCGAAGGAAGCCTGTCGAAGGAAGCCTGTCGAAGGAAGCCTGTCGAAGGGTGTCTTGGTATTGACTCAAAATACCCCGCTTTTAAGCAACGAAAAAGTCGAGCATTTAGCGAGAGGGCTTGCCCCGTGAATGTTTATTATGATCTATCGGGAAGTGGCATCTATCCATTCACAGGGCGAGGCTTTCCATTGTCATCTATTGCTACATAGACGATTTCTGCTTCACCCACCTTAATCGTTTCTATTTTTCTTGGGTTTCGTTCAACGTAGATTTCAATATCGATGGTGATTGAGGTATTGCCAATTTTTTTAATAGCGGTATACACATTCACCATGTCGCCCACAAATACAGGTTTGTGAAAAACGAAATTGGTCACTGCGACAGTGGCGACGCGGCCCTTGCTTTCACGTACAGCAGGAATGCTGCCAGCGATATCTGCTTGCGCCATTATCCATCCGCCAAAAATATCACCGCCTGCGTTGGTGTGGTCGGGCGTTGCGGGCACTCTAATTTCCAGTTTCATCTCGGTGGGTAAGGTGTCATTCATTTTGGTTGATACATAGTTTCAATTTGGTTTGCGTAGTGTTTTGTTAATTGTGGACGTTTCATTTTTAAAGTCGGTGTTAATAAGCCGTCATCCACTGTCCAAGGCTCAAGATCCAGATGGACTCTGCGAATTTGAGCGTATCCAGGGAAAGTGTGTAACTGATTACTGATACGTTTGAGTACCGCCTTTTCGACGAATTTTTCTTCACGACTCTGCGGGTCTTTAGGATCTACACCAAGCGTGTCTGCCAGGGCGCTCCATTCTTCAGGGTTTAAAACCACGATAGATGAGAGAAATGATCGTCCCTCACCGAGCACCATGATTTGGTCGATTAACGGATCCATCGCAATTGCCATTTCCATGTCATTGGGTGGGACTTTTTCGCCGTTGCCAAGCACGATAATTTCTTTAATTCTACCGGTGATAAAAAAGTGTCCATTGTCGTCTTTTCTAACTTGATCACCGCTGTGAAGCCAGCCGTCTTTATCAATGGTTTCTTTTGTCGCTTGTTTGTTTTTCCAATAGCCCAGCATTACACAGCGACTTTTAGTTTGTAGCTCATTGTTATCGCCTATCCTGATTTCAACACCATCAAGCGCTTGGCCAATACTGTCTGGGATATTTGATTCTGGTCGATTGACTGTCACCACGGGTGCGGTTTCAGTCATGCCGTATCCCTGTAAAACGGGAACGCCAAGTCCAAGAAACATTTTCGCTATTTCTGGTGGCATTGCAGCACCTCCACAAACGGCGTAACGGAGTTTTCCGCCCAGTGCAGCAACAACCTTTTTTGCAACCAGTGTATTTAATATCGGCCAGAAAATAAGACTTGGGTGCTTGTCGGCGCGACCTTGCTGATATTCAAAGTTACGAAATCCGATATTCACAGCGGTATGAAATAGTTTGCGTTTAATCGATGATTGTTTTTTAAGTCCCGCCATGATTTTCGCATAGACTTTTTCGTAAATGCGTGGCACGGAAATTAAAACCGTAGGCTTTTTATTTTTTAAATCCTCAGCTAATAAGTTTACTGAGCGGGAATAGACTACTTCGGCACCGACCATCATTGGCATGTAATAACCGCCGGCGCGCTCCAGCATATGCGATAGCGGTAAAAAAGAAAGGAAGCGGTCTGAGTGCAGAAATTCGCCACAAGTACTCGAAGCGAAGGCGTTGTATAAAATATTGTCATGACTCAGCATCACTCCTTTTGGACGACCCGTAGTACCAGAGGTGAAAACTATGGTTGCCATTTCTGTGGGTGCGCATTCTTGAGCCAGTAGTGAACCTTCTAGCCCAAACACCCAATCAGCCAAAGATTCCAGGCGTGGATCGGCTGGTAGTTGATCTTCCTCTATGGTGTTGATGCTGATAATTCGTTTTAATTTTCTAATTTTTTTCTCAACGGTTTGTAACCGTTGCCATTGTTTTTTACCTTCGACGAGTAAAAGTTTTACGCCAGCTTCAGCCATAATGTATGCCGCATTTTCCGGTCGATCATCGGTATACAAAGGTACAGTGACTAATCCCAGCCCCAACGCAGCCTGATCAAACAATACCCATTCGCGGCAGTTTTTAGACATGATGGCAACGCGGTCGCCCGGTTTGAGTCCCTCATTTAGCAGCGCAACCTGCCAGCGGCCAACTTCTCGGCCCATGGTTTTCCAGCTGGTAGACTGCCATTTTTTAGCAGCAATATCGTAGTGTTGGTAAGCCGTTTTATCTGGCGTATCCGCAACGCGGTGACGGAACAAGCCAGGGAGTGTTTTAGCCCGTTCGGGTAGTATTGTTTTTACTCTCATATCATTAGTTTAGTCTGCAATTGTTGAGAAGGTAGATCTTTTTTTTACTTCCCAAATTTGAGGTGAAAAAGTAGGAATAACGAATACTATCCAGAGTGGAAAGTGCGCGTTAACCACAGCCGTGCTTTAAGTCCTAGGGTTGTGGTATAGCCCATTTCTCGATAGCGAATGTTGCCCTCGCCATCGAGAATAAAATGCGCAGGTACGCCGGGAACGCCAAAGCGTTTTGCCAGTTCGCCGCTTTCATCGACGATGGTTCGCCATTTTAATCCGTGCGCTTGAATAAACTCTGCGACTTCCTGCTTGTTACCCGATTGCATCGCTATGGTCAGCACCGGCCAGCTTTTGGAGACGGAGTTAACTGCGCCTTGCTCAAATTCACAAATTTTGCACCAGCTTGCCCAAAAGCTTACGAGCAACGGCTCGCCGCGATAATCGCTCAGCGCCACTAGCTCACCTTGGAGATCGGTGGAGGTGAGCGCAGGCGCAGGGCCTGTGATCATGTCTTTTTGCGTCCAGCTACGTACCAAGATAAATAGTCCAACAAAAAACATGATTTGAATCAGTAGCGATACAATGCGGCCTTTAGTCGTTGGTTTTTTTCTGGAAAATATCATAATAGGTAGGATTTACTCGGATGTTTTGTAAGGTGATTTTGAATGGCTGG
>CAZUAW010000203.1:0-1517 GCA_964618535.1 uncultured Thiotrichales bacterium | reverse complement strand
CAGCCCCAGTGTCTGCCATACAGCGTTGTGTCGCTGCAATACATTAATGCACCAGCGATACATTCTCCGTCTAAATCAGCAAGTACCAGCACAATATTTTTGGGTAATTTATTGGCAACTTCGGTAAAAAAATTAAAATTAAACGTTGCGGTGCCCCATTTTTCTTCAAAGGTTCGGTCGTAAAAATTTGCGAAAGAACGCCAATCTGATTCGTTTGCTGTGTCACCATTGAGTACCCGAAAAGTGACGCCAGCCTCAGTTACTTTGCGCCGCTCCTGACGAATGTTTTTACGCTTTTTAGATTTTAATTGCTGCAAAAATTCGTCAAAGGAGGCGTAGTCATTATTGTGCCAATGGAATTGGCAATCATGACGAGCTAGCCACTGTTGCTGTAAAAAGTCTTGTTCATCCGTGTTGGGAAATAAACAGTGAATGCCGCTGGCACCAATTTCTACTGCCAATTCGGTTGCTGTTTGTTGCAGGATCGGCCGGTAGGTAGATTCTTTTCCGGGCTGGCAGAGTAATCGCTGCCCGGTTGCAGGGGTGTATGGAACAGCAGACACCAGTTTAGGGAAGTAGCGTAATCCTGATCGCTGCCAGGCTTCAGCCCAGGCGTGATCGAAGACGAATTCACCGTAGGAGTTATGTTTCTCATACAATGGCATGGCAGCAACCAACGTATCGCCTTCGTGAATGGCGATGTGTCGGGGGAGCCAGCCAAAAGATTCACCGACGCAACCGTGGTGCTCCATCGCGGCGAGAAATTCATGGCATAAGAGTGGGTTATTATCTGCAACGAGAAGATTCCAGGCTTCTGCTGAAATTTCATCAAGGTTACGATGAACCGATATTTTCAAGTGTTTAACCCCGCCCGGAGAATTTTATGTTGATTGATTTTATACGTCATGGCGAGCCGCAGGGGGGTTCCCGATATCGCGGTCATAGCATTGATGATCCGCTCAGTGAAAAAGGCTGGGCGCAAATGCGCGCCGCCGTGGAGGGCAATTGCCCTTGGACGCATGTTATCAGTTCACCGTTGATCCGTTGTCGTGCATTTGCGGAAGCGTTAGCAGCGGAGCAAGGCTTACGCTGCTCCATTGATCCAGCATTTAAGGAAATTGGCTTTGGTGAATGGGAAGGAAAAAACAAGCAAGAGTTGCGAGCAGAGCGTGGTGAAGAATTCGCAAATTTTTATCTCGATCCGGTACGTTATACGCCCACCGGGGCGGAGCCGGTAACGCGCTTTCTTGCCAGAATCTCGGCGGGGATGGCGATGTTGCAGCAAAATTTTCCAGATGATCATTTATTGGTGGTTGCGCATGCTGGCGTGATTCGGGCTGCAATTGTCACGGCGATAGGCGCTGATGCTGCCAGCATGTATCGAATTCAGGTGCGAAATGCAGGCATTACTCGGATAGAGTATTCAAATACACAGAGTTTTTTGGTGTTTCATGATGGGCATTCTGATGATCATGGATAATTTTCTCAGCAAAGCTGGAATTCTCCACTACTATTAA
>CAZUAW010000202.1:0-4695 GCA_964618535.1 uncultured Thiotrichales bacterium | reverse complement strand
GATTACTCTTGCTTAATTAATTCCAGCAAGTCTTCTGCATTGAGTTTGTCGGCAACATCCGTGCCAGCCAGCAGGCTATCGGCAAGATCTCGCTTTTGCAGATGCAGGGCGAGAATTTTTTCTTCGATGGTATCTTTCATCACCAACCGATATACGGTTACTGGGCGTGTTTGTCCAATTCGGTGCGCACGATCTGAGGCTTGATCTTCAACCGCGGGGTTCCACCAAGGATCCATGTGGATGACGTAATCGGCAGCGGTGAGGTTTAATCCGACACCACCCGCCTTCAGGCTGATTAAGAATACATCACCAGCTCCGCCCTGAAAGGCATTGACGCGTTTTTTACGCTGTGCCGGGGTGGTTGAACCATCCAGGTATTGATAGCTGATGCCTGTTTGTTTGAGATGCTCTTCAAGTATTTTGAGGTGGCCAACAAACTGGCTGAATACCAATGCCTTGTGATGATTTTTCAGCAATTCATCGATGAGTTCTGCAAACTGCGCCAGTTTGGAACTGTCGGGTGCTGCCTGTTTCATCACCAGTTGCGGGTTGCAACAGGCCTGACGTAAGCGTGTTATAGCTGCCAGTATCTGTAACTGACGGTGGCCCTTCTTGCTGGCGTCGCTCTCGGCGGAAAACTTTTCCACTGCTTCCCGACGCAGGGCTTCGTAAAGCTTGCTTTCTTGTTTACTCATTTCTATATTCAGCGCAATTTCAGTACGAGCCGGCAACTCTTTTAACACTTGAGTTTTGAGCCGGCGCAGGATGAATGGCTGAATCAACTTTTTCAATTGTGCACTGACTTCACTATCGCCATCACGGCTGATCGGCAGAGCAAATCGCTGGTTGAATCGTTCCAGTGAGCCTAGTAAACCTGGATTAATGAAGCGGTAAAGGTTCCACAGCTCGCCCAGATGATTTTCAATCGGTGTGCCGGTAGTAATCATCTTGAATTTTCCACCCAGTCGCATACTTGCCTGTGAGCGCTTGGTGGCTGGATTTTTAATCGCTTGTGCTTCATCCAGCACGATCGTTTGCCAGTCTATTTCCTCCAGTTGTTCGATACGATTTTGTAGCAGCCCATAACTCGCCACCACCAGGTCGAAGGCAGCAAATTTTTGTTTCGGATCATTATTCTCGCGGATATCAATAATATTCAAGGTCGGCGCAAAACGTTGGATCTCATCGATCCAGTTGAGCGATACCGAGGTTGGCGCAACCACTAGACTCGGCCCATGTTGACAACGATATAGAATCAAGGCTAGCGCCTGTAACGTTTTACCCAGCCCCATATCATCGGCAAGACAGGCACCCGCGCCCCAGTGCGCGAGACGTACCAGCCATTGAAAACCCAGTGTTTGATAGTCGCGTAGTTCGGCTTGTAAGGTTGACGGTACCTCGGGCTGTAAAGCCATGGCCTGTTCAAAACGTTTGCTGAAGGTTTTCCAGTTTCTTCCAGCTTTTAACTGGCCGACTTCATCACCCATATCTGCCAGTGATAATGCGGCTAGCGGGTGCAGCTCTATTTTCTTGCCCTTGGCATCACCAAAGCTATTTAATTCTTTCAAACGATTTTGAAAGGTTTTGCTAAGTGCAATAAATTGTCCATCTTCAAGCTCGATGAAGCGACCTTTGGCATTGGCAGACAGGCTCAGTAGTTGTTGCATATTGAGCACCTCACCATCATCCAGAGTTAATTCTCCCGAGACGCTAAACCAGTCATTCTTGCCTTCGATGTTGAGCCTGAACTGTTTCATTGAGGCTTGCTGCTTAATACGCAGAGCCTCGCCTTTGGGCCAGGCTATGGTGATTTCATCCTTGATCTCGTGCAGCTCGCTGAGCACTTCCAGACATTCTTCCGGCTCATTGATAAACCAGCGAAATTCTTCATGGGGCTGTGCGGCTAGTAGCGGACAGGCTGACAGCAACCGGTCAAAATTCTGCCGCTCCTGTTTCAATTCACGCTGGGTTTGCACTCTTTTTCCATCAATTTCGGTGATGATGTTTTCACTGCCCTGCCCGGGTGGGTAGTAGGGCCCTTGTTGGCCAAATACGCGGCTACGCGCTTCGATGCTGAAACCTTCATCGACGGGAGCCAGCAATACATGCATCGCGCTATCCGTTTCAACGCTTTGCAGATTGCCCAGTTCTCCACCAATGTCTGAATGAATGTTGACCAGTGGCGCCACCTGCGCCATCGCTTCCAACACCTGATCTTTAGCCTCGGCAGGTACCTTTAAACCGTTACCGAGTATTTCGCTCAATTGTTGGTGCTGTTCATTGAAATGGATGATCCGCCAACGCGTGGCGGTTTCTTTGTGCAACGCATAACCCGTATGAATATTATCCGGTTCCAGCGTAATGCTGAGATTTTTACCTTTCTTGCGAATGCGTATCTCGGGTTCAGCCGCTATCAATTCGAGCCTGCACTCGGGATGATCGCCATCGAACAGCAATGGGTGTCCGGCCAGCGCATACAGGGCCTCCATTTCATTCAATTCATAATCACTTCCACTCCCATAGTAATAACTACGGTCTTCATAGATGGCGTTGGTCATTGCCCGATCCTGCGCGCAGAGCTCGGGCAGGTTATCGGCCTGCTGCTTGAGTCGCTTGAGTGCGACATTGCGGCCTTTTGTCCAGCCGCCTTTCACCGTTTGCTTTTGTTCCCGTGGCTGGAGGTTTGGATAATCACCCTCTAGAAACAACCACCAGATCAGGCGACTCTGCTGGGTTGATTTGGCGGCACTTTTGGGTTGTTGAAACAGTGCTATCGCATCCAGCGTTTGTTCCCATTTTGCCTTGGGACGGATGATATCAATCAGGCATTGTGTCTGTTGCTGCTGCTGTTGTTGATGCGCCAAGCTGTGATAGACCGATTTTGATTTGCCTGAGAGCTTTGCCAGCAATTGCCAAGCTTCACTGGCCAGCCACATATCACCCGCCTGCTCAGCTGCCGCCGCAAAACGTTTCAGTTCAGGCGTGAGTTTTTTTGCGCCCTCCTTATCCATCCAGTACAAACGAAAGCAATGCAGTAAAAACCCCTGGGTGGAATAAAAACTTTGCCAACTATGGCTGTAATCACTCGTCCCGACACCGCCTGACTGACCAAACAGGAAATCCAGTAACCGTGCCAGTACCTGATGGGCGGAACCCTGAGTGTAGTGTTGCTGTTTGCGGTGGAAAGCTGAATAGGCCAATGCCTGCTGCAAATGCGCCTGACTGCCGGACTTGATCAGTGCCAACAGATAAAACACCGATGACACATTAAGAATGGCTATTTTGCGTTTGCGTGTCCCCTTTTTGGCAACCGCGATAGCCGCTTCGAACTGTTCGATGGCACCCGCATTTTCACCCTGAATAAATTGCTGGATGCCGTTAAACAGTAAGCGAAAATAATCATCCATGTGTCCCATTAGTTGCTGTGCAGCCTCACCCTGGCCGCGCATCAACAATAGAAAGGCTGTTTCAAAGGCCACTTTATGCGCCTCACTCAGGTGGCCACTGGTGAATAAAGAGACCAGCCAATTGAGTAAATCTTCGATATTCGAGAAATTACAATGATGCTCGTGAAAAGCATTTTCAATCGCCCAAAACAGCAGCGCTGGCGACAATTGCAACATCCATTGCTCATCGAACACATCAAAGAAAATCTTAAATAAGGGATTGGAACGCTCGTATTCGCTTGGATATCGTTCTAAATAATAATCCAGGAGCTGCCGCGCCGTTTCATCTTGCTGGTTATAAACAGCATGCCGCAGATCACTGAAACACTGCTGCGCACAGGTATAGTAGTTGTAGTTCCAACCGAGACCCAGGGGAAAGAAATTTCGCGCAGCTTTGTACATCGAGGCATAGTTGCCCTGCGCCAGAGCCTGCCGTGCAAGCTGCTCTGAAAGCTGGTTTTGCAGCACAAAACTACTGGCGGGTTTTTCCAAGATGCCTTTATCCAGCAGGTAAAGACAAATATTTTTAAGGCTTTTCTGCGTGTAAATCTTGTTCGATTCATCCCTTATGTCGAGCGGTTTCACACATCTCAATAACCGCGTAATGCTTGCCGGCTCATGGATAACAGCAACTAATTGCAGTAGTTTTTGCGTATTGGGGTGGGATTGTTGATACAGCGCCATCAGTTGTGGTGCTATTTCTTTTTCTACTTTCTTTTTTATTTTTTTTGCCATATCAAGTTATTTATAAGGGCGGGCAGGATAATAAACCTGGATTATACGACAATTCATCGATCGCGTGGACTTGCGCGATCCAACTGCGGTTTTTAAGTTCAATTGAACCCAGCATATCTTGCAACGCTTTATAACGTTTGACTTCACCAGGGCGCAGGTGCTTGAAATCCATTGCGGCTTTGGCTTGTTCCAGGCGTCGCTTGCAACATGCGGCATGCCGCTGAACGAGGACAGCTCGGTGTCGAACTGGCTGACCGCAGCGGAGCACGGGTTGCGCCGCAACGGTTCCGATGACGGCGTGCGACGCGACCCTTTTAATGACGCTTTTTCATGCCTAACTCTGAACGTTTCCTTCGATCTCACCAATTTTTCTTGGCTGGAAATTACATTTTGTTACTATTAATTGCAATGCAATCACACCGTTAAAGCGCATGGCGACCAGCACAATCACGATCCG
Organism: uncultured Thiotrichales bacterium; assembly: GCA_964618535.1. Classification (GTDB taxonomy): domain Bacteria; phylum Pseudomonadota; class Gammaproteobacteria; order UWMA-0217; family UWMA-0217; genus HyVt-560. The sequence goes on along the minus strand of CAZUAW010000202.1, from coordinate 57 downwards.
AACTGAATCTGAAGTCACTGAGAAAATTGGAAGACTCGCTAAAGCGATGGATCGCTC
>CAZUAW010000201.1:0-4729 GCA_964618535.1 uncultured Thiotrichales bacterium | reverse complement strand
AAAACAATATATTAAGCGAGATTCTCATGAATTCATGCAATATCCGGGCTAGATACGACAGGTTATCGGTGAAACTCCCTCTGTTTTCAGGTAAAGTTCTGCCTCTTTTTGGGTAAGCATTGAGGAGCAACACATGGCGACTGATAACCTGATCGCACCTTCCATATTGTCGGCAGATTTTGCTCGACTGGGAGAAGAGGTAGATAACGTACTCGCAGCAGGCGCTGACGTGGTTCACTTTGATGTAATGGATAACCATTACGTACCAAATCTCACCATTGGTCCATTGGTCTGCGATGCGCTGCGCAAGCATGGCGTTACTGCGGACATTGATGTTCACCTGATGGTCAACCCAGTTGACCGTATTGTGGGTGACTTTGCTGAAGCAGGTGCAACCTATATTTGCTTTCATCCTGCCGCTTCCGAACACGTTGATCGCACCTTGCAGCTAATTCAGGAATCCGGTTGCAAATCTGGGCTGGTATTTAACCCTGCCACGCCTCTGAGCGAACTTGAATATGTTATGGACAAGGTTGATCTGATTTTGTTGATGTCGGTTAACCCAGGGTTTGGTGGACAAAGCTTTATTCCTTCAACACTGGCCAAGCTCAAGCAAGCCCGCAAAATTATCGACGACAGCGGTCTGGATATCCGACTTGAAGTTGATGGTGGCGTCAAAGCCAATAACATCCGCGAAATCAAAGAAGCTGGTGCGGATATGTTTGTCGCAGGTTCAGCAATTTTTGGTGCTGCAAATGAGTCTGATGACCACGTCTACGACACCATCATCAAAGAGTTTCGTTCAGAGTTGGCACAAGCAAAATGACAATCACCAAGCCGGAAATGATCCTCATCGACGTGGACGGTACGCTGGTTGACAGCGTACCGGATCTCGCCTGGTGCGTTGATGAAATGATGCGTCAACTAGATCTTCCCGAGCGCGGCGAAGAGGCTGTTCGCCACTGGGTAGGAAACGGTGTACCCAGATTGGTAGAACGTGCGCTGCTAAACAATTTGGATGGCACACCAGACAAGGCTTTGTACGATAAAGCCTACCCTATCTTTATAGCGCTATATGCAGAAAACACCTCCAAACGAAGCTGTTTGTATCCGGGTGTAGAAGCAGGTTTAGCCTATCTAAAATCAGCCGGTATTCGGCTAGGTTGTGTCACCAATAAAGCAGGGCAATTCACAATTCCACTTTTAAAAGATCTCAATATCCACGATGAATTTGAAATTGTTATCGCTGGAGATACATTACCGAAAAAGAAACCCGATCCATTGCCCTTACTACATGGTGCAGAACAAATGGGCGTCGATCCTAAAAACTGCATGATGCTGGGTGACTCCCAAAGTGATGTTAAAGCTGCCCGCGCCGCTGGCTTTGATATTATTTGCATGAGCTACGGCTATAATCATGGGGAAGACATTCGCGATTACGATCCCGATGCCGTGATTGACTCCATGACCGAGCTGCAAGCGCTCTTAGAACCGGTCGCATAACATGCTTTCAACTAACCCTCAGAACTTCAACTGGCGATGGTGTTACTAAAACAACACCTTCCCTACTGAAATTCATTCCTGAAAACTCAGGAAAACGAGGCTGAAATGAGCATCCCATCTGAAAAATCGAGTATCAAACTCACTCCGCATGTTAAAGAGGTCCTGGCTGACCTTGATACACCGTTAAGCACCTATCTAAAACTCGCTGACGGCCCCTACAGCTATCTGTTTGAGTCTGTTCAAGGTGGTGAAAAATGGGGACGCTACTCGATCATCGGCCTGCCCTGCCAGAAAGTAATTAAGGTGTATGGAAAACAAATTTCCATCGAAGAATCCAGCCGGGTAATTGAGCAGTTCGAAGTCAATGATCCGCTTGAATGGATCGAAAACTACCAGCAACAATTTGAAGTCCCGAAGATAAAAGACCTGCCAAAATTCACTGGTGGACTGGTCGGTTATTTTGGTTATGACACCATCCGCTATATCGAACCGCGCTTAGGTGAAAACAAAAAACCCGACCCGTTGGGAACGCCAGACATATTGATGATGCAATCCGAGGAAGTGGTTGTGTTCGATAACCTTTCAGGCAAGCTCTATCTCATTGTCCACGCACACGCCGGACAGGAAGAAGCCGCACAGCAACGGTTGCGTGATCTCGAATTCCGACTAAGACAAGCAACCCCCAACTATCAGCCAGCAACCAAGCCTCGCAAAGTTGACGAAGCGGATTTCGTCTCTGGATTCACCGAGAATGGTTTTAAACAAGCGGTCGAAAAAGCACGCCAGTACATTATTGATGGTGACGTGATGCAGGTGGTGCTTTCGCAGCGTATGTCTACGCCTTACCACGCGCCACCGCTCGATCTTTATCGGGCACTGCGTGGGCTGAACCCATCTCCGTATATGTTTTATCTGGATCTGGAAGATTTTCAGATTGTCGGTTCTTCACCAGAAATCCTGGTGCGCTCCGAAGATGGCAAAGTGACTGTTCGCCCCATCGCAGGTACTCGCCGTCGCGGTCATGACGAAGCCGATGATGCTGCGATGGAAGCTGACCTACTGAGCGATCCAAAAGAACTGGCAGAACACTTGATGCTGATTGATTTGGGTCGCAATGATGTTGGTCGCGTCGCCAAAACTGGCAGCGTTGAAGTTACCGATCAAATGATTGTCGAACGCTACTCGCATGTCATGCACATTGTCTCCAACGTCATTGCTGAGCTGAAAGACGATGCATCGGCAATGGACGTACTACGCGCCACCTTCCCTGCTGGCACCGTCAGCGGCGCGCCAAAAATCCGCGCAATGGAAATTATTGATGAGCTAGAACCGGTTAAGCGTGGCGTTTACGCTGGCGCCGTTGGCTACCTCTCCTGGAACGGTGGCATGGATACAGCCATTGCCATCCGCACAGCAGTGATCAAGGATCGGCAGCTGCATATTCAGGCAGGAGCGGGTATCGTCTATGACTCACAGCCGAATCTCGAATGGAAAGAAACCATGAATAAGGGACGCGCGATTTTTCGTGCCGTCGCGCTGGCGGAAGCTGGTCTCAACGGTCAGCACAAGTAGGGGTGATGCATGTTATTAATGATAGATAATTACGATTCTTTCACCTACAACCTGGTGCAATATCTTGGCGAATTGAAAGCCGATGTGGTGGTTAAGCGTAACGATGAAATTTCCATTGCAGAAATTAAAGCAATCAACCCTGATCATTTAATGATTTCCCCCGGCCCCTGCACGCCCGATCAAGCAGGCATATCGTTGGAAGCTATCAAACATTTTGCCGGCAAGCTGCCAATTTTAGGCGTATGTTTAGGCCATCAAAGCATCGGCCAGGCATTTGGTGGCGAGATTGTTCATGCCAGCGAAATCATGCATGGCAAAACCTCAGACATTCATCACCACAATACCGCTGTTTTTGCGGGGCTAAAAAACCCCTATCTTGCGACGCGTTATCACTCGTTGGTGATCAACAAAAACACCCTGCCCGATTGCCTGGAAATCACCGCCTGGACCAATACAGAAAATGGCAAGCTGGATGAAATTATGGGTGTTCGCCACAAACAGCTACAAATAGAAGGGGTGCAGTTTCACCCTGAGTCTATACTCACTGAATACGGACACGATTTGCTGCAAAACTTTTTAGATTATCGAGGAGGCACTCGCGCATGAACATCCAGCAAGCCATTCAAGCGGTACTCGAACACCGTGACCTGAGCCGCGAAGAAATGGCTGAGGTCATGCAAATCATTATGACCGGCGAAGCCACCGCAGCGCAGATTGGCGGTTTTCTGATAGGACTGCGAATGAAGGGTGAGACGGTGGATGAGATCACCGCCGCAGCACAAGTCATGCGCGAACTCGCCACCCCAGTTTCTGTGTCCTCAGATCATCTTGTGGATATTGTTGGTACAGGCGGCGATGGCTCCGGCACGTTCAACATTTCAACAGCCTGTAGCTTTGTAGTTTCCGCAGCAGGCGGTACAGTCGCTAAACACGGCAACCGGTCAGTCTCCAGTAAATCCGGCAGTGCTGATTTGCTCGAAGCTGCTGGCGTCAACCTCCAGCTCAATGCTGATCAAGTCGCCGAATGCATTGATGAAATCGGCGTCGGATTCATGTTTGCACCACTGCACCATAGCGCCATGAAGCATGCCATTGGGCCACGTAAAGAAATGGCTGTACGCACCATATTTAACGTCCTCGGCCCACTCACCAATCCGGCTGGCGCGCCCAATCAACTGCTCGGCGTGTACAACCAAGAACTGGTTGAACCTATTGCTCAAGTCGCCAAAGCACTAGGAAGCCGACATGTGATGGTGGTTCATTCTGACGATGGCATGGACGAAATCAGCATCGGCGCAGTCACGCATTGTGCGGAACTCTTTGATGGCACTATCACCTGCTACACGATCAAGCCAGCAGAATTCGATATTACTGAAGCGCCTTTGAGCGATATTCAGGTTGCCGATGCGCAAGGTAGTCTGGCTGTCATCCAGTCCGTACTTAACAATGTCGCTGGCCCCGCGCTGGATATCGTCGCGCTCAATGCCGGTGCGGCTATCTATGTAGCGGGACTTGAAGCCACCCTTTCTGATGGCGTTGCTAAAGCGAGGCAAGTGATCGCGGATGGTTCCGCTGCAGCCAAACTCGCGGCACTGGTTAAAAAAACCCAGAGTTACAGTGAGCAGAAAGGATGAGCGATACTCCCGATATCCTA
>CAZUAW010000200.1:0-4732 GCA_964618535.1 uncultured Thiotrichales bacterium | reverse complement strand
GATTCAGCAAGCTCGCGACAACACAGGTCAGAACATGAACAATAATCGAGTGATAATTTGGGATGGTTGGCGCGGTATGGCCATTCTTTTGTTGCTTACAGGCCATTTTTTCGATCAAAAGTGGATCTGGGAAGACCGCCTGGGCGTTGATGCGTTTTTTGTCCTCTCAGGCATGTTGATGAGCGAGATTTTGTTCGTCAAACGGATGCGATTGAGAGATTTTTACATTCGTCGCTTTAGTCGTATTATTCCAGCTTTTTTTGTCTTTGTACTGGTAGCCTACGCATTCGCGTGGGTTGCAAGCTATTCGTTCGAAAGCCAGGAATTGATCGCATCTTTAGGGTTTATTCGAACCTACTATCCGCTGGATCCGCATATTTGGGCAAGTGATGTTCCGATCGGCCACTTATGGTCGCTCAATGTGGAAGAGCACGCTTATGTGATTATGAGCTTGTTAACTTTGTTGATACTTCGTGGTCACAAAGCAGCGTACACACTAATTTTTCTAGGATTAGCCTCAATCGGGATTTGTTTCTACTATTACACTCACGAAGCGATAGCGCCGACTGAGTTTAGGATTCGTACTGAATCGGCTATCAGTTTCGTGTTTTTATCTGCGGGATACCATCTGTTCAAAAGACAAATAAATATTCGAGTTCCAGGTTATTTTCCAGTGCTGGCATTATTAGGAGCGTTTAGCTGTTACTTAACGGTAATGCCAGACTGGCTGACTTTCTCTGTTGCGCCGTTGTTATTGGCTTTTTCCCTTAACCATATCCGAGAGGCTGGTTTTGTGCTGCGCGGAATTCTGGAACTAAAGGTTCTCAGGTTAATGGGGCTTTGGTCTTTTTCTATTTATCTTTGGCAACAGCCATTCTACGAATATGCCTGGGTGATTCCGGGTGGAAATTATGTTGCAGTAGTGTTGGCGATAAGTGCTGGTTTTCTGTCGTTTTATTTTCTGGAAAATCCGCTGAGAATTTGGATCAATAAGCGATGGACAAAGAAATTTCAGAAAGATCAGCAGTCTCTAGGTTATGTGCGAGAGTAATTCATTTAGCCGCGCTGGTATCTGTGCTGAAAAACAGCCACCAATATTAGTCAGAATCGCTCAGCTAGTCGTTTTTACGACTGCGCTCTTTGTGTTAGCCCATGCAGTTAAAAATCCAACTCAAAACTGGGATATGCTGGGCTATGTGGCTTCAGTTATTTCTCTTGAGCATGATAATCCTGAAGAAATTCATGCTTTGGTGTATCACCAATTTAAAGACTATGCGGATGCGGAGAGTTTTGCAAAATTAACTGATGACAACGGGTATCGCGAAACCATGCTTAAGGATGCTGATGCCTTTTATCAGCAAATTCCATTTTATAAAATACGCATACTATTGATCTTGATGATCGCAGGCTTGGTCAAGCTTGGGATCAACATCTATACCGCTTCGCATCTCCTCTCGGCAGTACTGACAGCAACTGCTGTAGTGACGTTTTATTATGCTTTTAAGCAGCGAATTCATCCGCTATTGTGGCTATTTTTACCTGTGATAGTGGTGCTGTTTAATATCCATGAGTTTGCACAAAGGGTCACTGCTGACTCACTGGCATTTTTATGGCTAGGCTTAATGAGTTACTCATTTCTCCACCAAAACTGGAAGTTATTTTTTGTCTTTCTAGCGACATCGGTATGGGTGCGTACAGACTTAATTGTTCTGGTCGCTTTGTTTTCTGCCTACTTTTTGTTCTTCAAACCTGAGTTAAGACGCTGCACATGGATCGCAGGATTTTTTGCGGTAATCGCTTATTTAGCAATTAATCAGATGGTCGGGAATTATGGCTGGAGTACCGTTTTTTACTATGCAGTTATTTCTGATATGGCGGCGACGCATCCTCTGGAATATGGCGCGCTGGGCGTGAGTGTAAACGAGTATATTGCTGCGGTTCTCAGCAACATAGGTATGTTTTTTTCAGGGCGTGAATTATTGCTTTTTGAGGTCTCCTTAATCACCTATTTTTTACTGATAGCTTTTCGTGAGAAAAGCGCCGAATTAGTTGCTGTGGATAGGTTTCAGGTTAATCACCGAGCAGAATATCCTGTCATGAATGAGCCTGTGTTTATTTTGGTGGTGATCTCTTTACTCTATGTTTTAATCCACTATTTACTTTTTCCTCTAGTGTTTGAACGATTCTTTATAGGGCAATTTTTGCTGACTACGCTGGGGATGTTTACGATAATTTCTGCTGTCCAAAAGGACTTTGTTCGAGGCTGCCGATCTATACCTTCAGCAACCAATTAGTGAGCATAGAAACATAGAAGTTTTTTTCTGGTCTATAACAAACAAACACACAAGACGCAGAGTTTACGTCTTGTGTGGTTGTTTCCTGAGTCTGCCAAATGAGTTTAGCGGCGGCGCAATTCAACGCGGCGGTTGGCTGCTTGTCCTGACTCAGTCTCATTACTGGCGATAGGTTCTGAAGAACCGTAACCCTTAGCCTCCAGACGAGCCGCTTCGACACCTTTTTCGATCAGATAGCGCTTCACGGTTTCTGCACGTTGAGCAGACAAAGCATGGTTTCGTGCTGGCGAGCCGTTATCATCGGTATGACCGGCGACTTCGAGGTTTAGCTCAGAAAATTTCTTTAGCGTGTCTATCATCGCGTCGAGAATGGAAAGGGACGAGTCTGTGAGTTGAGCGGTACCCAGTTGGAAGTTGACACCTTCGAGCGCGATAGTGGCATCCGCGTGACAACCCGCAGAATCAATTTCTTTACCTGATGGTGTGTTGGGGCAGAGATCCATCCTGTCTACGAGTCCATCGCTATCGGTATCGGGTTCACAGCCTTTGTCATTGACCCTGGTTTTTGCGGTGGTATTGGCGCATTCATCAATGGCATCCGAAATACCATCGCCATCGGTGTCTGTATTTTTAAGCTTTTCGGCGGCTTTCTCTTTCTCTGCTGCTTCGGCCGCGGTGTTCAGGGAAGTAATTTGTTCTTTAAGGTCTGTTATTTCGGTTTGGTTTTCTTCTAACTGCGTTTTGGCATCAGCTATCTCGGTCTGATTTGCTTCCAATTGTGTTTTTGCCTCAGCAGCTTCTTGTTCCAGCAATTGACATTTTTCAGCACTGGTTTCAAGCAATGTGATTTTTTCTTCAGCGGCTGTGAGTGAAGTTGTTTTGTCTTCTATTTCTTTACCTGCTGCATCCAGCTTGGCCTGCATTTCTGTGCTCGCTTCAGCAGTTATTTGACTATTCGCAAGCTGTAGCTTTGCTGCATCAAAAGCGCTTTGCAGCTCAGTGAACCGAGTTTCGCTTCCCGATATTTTCTGTTGTAAAGACAGCAACTGAGAACCACTGGTTGCGCTGGATTGTTTCAATTGTTCCAGTTCAGTCTGTGCTGTTTCAGCTTTCTGTGTCGCGGTTTGAAGTGCTTGCTGCGCTTCCGTTAATTTAACGTGTAGTGCTTGGCTATCCACCGAAGATTTTTCGAGTTCTGATAGTTTGAGTTTAAGTGATTTCAATTCGCCAGCTTGTTGGGCAGCTTCGTCTAAGGAAGTTGCCATACCGCTGTTTTTATCTTTAGCGGCGGCTAACTCATCTTCCAATTGCTGAATTTTTTCAGCTGTTTGTTTCGCTACCGCCTGATGATTGGCTTCCAGGCTGGCGCGTTGCTGACTCTGTGTTTGCAGCATCGACATCAATTGTTCTTGCTGGGTGACGAGCTTTGATAATTGTCCGCGCATTGCACCAAGTTCGGCTGAGGGTATTGCCGGTGCAGCGGGTTGAGTCAGCTGCTTGGCTCTCTCAAGCTCTGCGTCCATTGAGCGTCGAAACATATCAGGGTTAAAATTTTGCCCCGGCATTGGCTGAAAACGGGGAGGTGCCTGATTGACGTTAGGCTGCGCTTGTTGAAAAAATTGCGGCATTGGAGCTGCGGGCATGACTGGCATCGGCGGTGGAGCAAATCTGAGTCCCATCGCGGGTGCCGGTGGTGGTTGCATGCCAGAAGATATCGTTGGTGAAGGGGGAGGTGCGCTGGCAGCAGTATTTTCTGCGAATAATTGATGGCTAAAAAGTAGTGTGGTGGTGAGTAAAATGCTAGCTGGGAGGCTAAGAAAACGGTACATGGTAATCCTCTTGTGGTGACGAAAGAGTTATTCGCAAAAACGGCTGGTCTGTTGTTGCGGCTTTCGGGGCGGGTTGCGTGTGTAAATTATGCCACGATAAGCGGTGATTCACACCCTATCAACGGTGTGCTAAGTGGAAGTGTTTAAAACGGAGAAAAGTGGTGTGTCAGATGGATTGTTTGAAGGGTTAGTTAGCAGCTTAGAAATGTAAGGCAGAGGCCACTCTGCCTTACAGCTGTTCTTTTGTTCTTTTGTTCTTTTGTTCTTTGTCAGAGGCCGACCAGTTCCGCCTGATAGCCGCTGTTTTTCACTGTATGTAAAATATTCAGTGAATTTGTTTTTTGATGATCAAAATCTACCAGCATTAGATGCTGTGCGGATTGACTGATCGCCGCAGTTCGTACGCCTTCCTGATGTAGCAACTGATCTTCAAGCTTGGTTTGTGCCTGTTGATCCAGTGATTTATCGATATGAATGAGAATATCGCCCATTTTTTATGCACCTCCTTTTTGGTGAATGTTGAGTTAGGGACGAGGAAATAATAACTTAAACAACTTAGCCCGGATATTGCATGAATTCACGTGATTATCGCGCAGGATATTGATTTTA
>CAZUAW010000199.1:0-4745 GCA_964618535.1 uncultured Thiotrichales bacterium | reverse complement strand
TTAGGGTTTAAATAGATATGTTTATCAGTTGTTTAGTGTTTGTCCGTACTGCATTTTTAGGTGTTGTAATGACAGTTTTTGCGTTGACCTCAGCGCCTAGTTGAGCGACAATCCCGCGCCGTATATTAGGGTGCGCTTAACTGTGTGCGATTACGCCCTGATTTTTCGTACATAAGTCGTTAAGTAACTCTGCTTATTGAGTCAAAAGAATTTACGGTTTTTGTATGTGATAGCAAATGCGCACGAGAATCGGCTCCACCCTTTTATGTTTAGTTTTTGAGGAGATGTCAAAGCCATGGACATCAAGAAACCAAGTGCCGTCGATTTAAAGAAAAGAAGGTTTCTCATCGGAGCAACCTCCGTTGTTGGTGCAGCTGGCGCAGCAACTTGGGCAATTCCATTTTTAAGTTACTGGTCACCCAGTGAAGGCGCGAAAGCTGCTGGTGCTCCCGTTGAAGCTGATATTAGTAAGCTCGATAAAGGCCAGTTGATTCGTGTCGGTTGGCGCGGCAAGCCTGTCTGGATTGTGCGTCGCACCGACGAAATGCTGGCATCGCTGAAAGAGGTCGAGGATAAGTTGGTTGACCCTGCTTCTGAAGAAATCTCTCAGCAACCCGAGTATGCAAGGAATGAGCACCGGTCTATCAAGCCCGAGTATCTGATTCTGGTCGGAATCTGCACACACTTGGGGTGTTCACCAACTTATCGTCCTGAAGTCGCTCCGGCGGATCTGGGTGCCGACTGGAAAGGGGGATTTTACTGTCCTTGTCACGGTTCGCGTTTTGATCTTTCCGGAAGAGTCTATAAATCTCTTCCCGCACCAACCAATCTCGTGGTTCCACCGCATCAGTATTTGAGTGATGCACGGGTTCTCGTTGGTACAGACGGAGCGTCAGGATGAAAAACTTAGTCAATTGGGTAGATGAACGCTTTCCGATTATGTGGCTCTGGAATGAGCATCTGGTAAATTATTATTCTCCCAGAAACTTCAATTTCTGGTATTTCTTCGGTTCGCTGGCAATGCTGGTACTGGTGATTCAGATTGCCAGTGGCTTGTTCCTGGCGATGAACTATAAGCCAGACGCTGAGCTGGCTTTCGCTTCGGTCGAATACATTATGCGCGATGTACCGGGTGGTTGGTTTATCCGTTATATGCATTCTACAGGTGCATCGGCGTTTTTTATCGTGGTGTATTTCCACATGTTCCGTGGTTTGATTTACGGTTCTTATAAGAGTCCACGTGAGTTGCTTTGGCTGGTTGGCATGGCAATTTTCATGGTTCTGATGGCGACTGCTTTTATGGGCTACTTGCTCCCTTGGGGTCAGATGTCTTACTGGGGTGCGCAGGTAATCGTTAACTTGTTTGGTGCGATTCCAGGTATCGGCCCTGATTTGGCTGTTTGGATTCGGGGTGATTATGTTGTCTCGGATGCAACCTTGAATCGTTTCTACGCACTCCACTTTTTCTTACCCGTTCTGGTATTGCCGGCATTGGTCTTTGTTCATTTGATCGCTTTACACACCACTGGCTCTAATAACCCAGATGGTATCGAGATTAAGAAGAATAAAAGCAAAGAAGGTATTCCATTGGACGGCATTCCGTTTCACCCGTACTACACGGTGAAGGATATTGTCGGCGTGGGTGTGTTCTTGCTGATTTTCTTTGCGATTGTGTTCTTCTCCCCAGAAATGGGTGGCTACTTTTTAGAGCATGCTAATTTTATTCCGGCTGATCCATTGAAGACGCCTGAGCATATTGCGCCGGTCTGGTATTTCACACCGTTCTACACAGTGTTACGTGCCGTGCCTGATCCGTTCCTTGGCGTCTTGGCGATGGGCGCTTCGGTTGTGGTGCTGTTCTTCCTTCCCTGGATTGATACGCATCCTATTAAGTCGTGGCGTTATCGCAGTGCGATCCACAGAACCTCAATTTTACTGTTTGTAGTCGTGTTTTTTATTCTCGGGTATCTGGGCATCAAGCCAGTAACACCAGTGAACGCTGAGCTTGGATTGCGCTTAACAGAAGTTTACTTCCTGTTCTTTGTGATTCTATGGTTTTCCAGCAGACCACGAAGCAAAGGATTTTCGTTCTTGATCTTCGCGATCTGGATGGGCGCGATCATCGCCTATGATCTGGTGAGATTAGGCTCGGTTGATGCGAGTGTTGTCTGGCCTGGTATGTTGATTCCATTAATCTATCTATCCATTACTTTATTGGGGCCGGTATTTACCAACTTCGATAAAAACAAAGTCGTTCCAGAAAGGGTGACAGGATAAAGGGTGACAGGATAATGAAAACTTTAATCTTAGCGATACTAGTGACATTTTCAGGTTCAGTTCTGGCAGCCGGCGGCAACGTCAAGCTCGATAAAGCCAGCATCAATCCAGAGAATGAGGAATCATTGCAGAATGGCTTTAAGTACTTTAATAACTACTGCTTGAGCTGTCATTCGCTTGCCTATAGCCGTTATAATCGCGTGGCAAAAGATTTGAACATTCCAGAAGCACTGGTTGAGGAAAATATTATATTCACCCGTGATGAAAAGGGTGAGACTTCCAAAATTGGTTCTTTGATGAAGACGTCTATGCCAAAGCTATACGCGAATCAGGCTTTTGGTACGGCACCTCCTGATTTGACGCTGTCCGGTCGGGTGCGCAGTGCAGATTGGCTCTACACCTACTTGCGCGGCTTCTATCTGGATGATTCACGCCCCTTTGGTGTTAACAACACCGTTTTCCCTGATGTTGGCATGCCGCATGTTTTATGGGAGCTGCAAGGTTGGCTGGCAAAAGCACAAGAACATCATGATGCTGCTGGTCACGCTGAAACAGGACACGATACTAAAGCCGCTGAATCTGGAATGAGTATTGTTGAGCCAGGCTCAATGACACCGGCAGAGTATGATCATGCAGTGCGAGATCTGGTAAACTTCATGATGTACGTAGCAGAACCTGCTAAACAAAAGCGTAAATCACTCGGAATACCGGTGTTGCTATTTGTATTATTGTTTACTGTTCTTGCTTATTTTATGAAGAAGAATTACTGGAAGGACGTGCATTAGAGCGTTGCCCGAAAACACAGATCGACCAATGGGGAATCTAGCTTTGGCTAGGTTTCCCATTGTTTTTTGTTACAGATAGAGCCATTCCGGCCTTAGCTTCTCACTCAGGAAAATGACATGACGTTAGCCGCAAACCGTCGCTCAGTAATGACACTGTTCTCAAGCCAGGATTGTGCCCAGTGCCACCGCACGCGCATCGTTTTACGCGAAAAAGACATTACCGTTGATATTATTGATATCGATCCGGATAACAAACCTGATGATCTTGTTGATTTAAACCCGTACAACAATGTTCCTACACTGGTTGATCGTGAGTTGGTGCTCTATGAGCCGCGTATCATCATGGAATATCTGGATGAACGTTTTCCGCATCCACCCTTAATGCCGGTTGATCCCGTCTCGCGGGCGCGCACACGTTTAGCGCTGTATCGGGTAGAAAATGACTGGTACTCCTTACTCGATGATTTGGAAAATGGTGGCGAGAAAAAACGTGCCAAAGCACGACGTTTCTTCAAAGAGACATTAACAGCATCAGCTGATGTATTTGCTGCGAAACGATTTTTTCTTAGTGATGAGTTTAGCCTGGTGGATTGCACCATCGCGCCGATCTTATGGCGTCTGGAACGCTATGGTATCGATCTGCCTGACTCAGCCCGTCCGGTCAAAGCCTACATGGATAGAGTGTTTGGAAAAGAAAGCTTCGTCGCTAGTTTGAGCGAAATCGAAGTGGATATGCGCGCCTAAGCGGTTGCGTTGAACACACATACTAAATCCCATGTCTGAGCCTGAAATGACATCCAATCGTCCTTATTTGATCAGAGCGATCAATGAATGGATTATTGATAACGGTCTAACTCCGCATCTCCTCGTGCTGGCTGACCACCCTGGCGTGGTCGTTCCTTCGCAATATGTAGAAGATGGCAAAATTGTGCTCAATCTCAGTCCTGTAGCAATCCGCGGATTAGTCGTAGAAAACGATCAAATCACCTTCTCTGGCCGCTTTGGTGGAACCCCTATGGATGTTGTCGTGCCGATGTCTCAAGCCGCTGCGATTTACGCGCGCGAGAATGGCAAGGGCATGGTCTTTGCTCCAGATGGAGAAGGTAACAGCCCGGACAGTCCAACCGAACCTTCTGGTGGAGACAAGCCCACAAAATCGGCTGATCGATCTCATTTGCGAGTTGTAAAGTAACTTTAGTTCTGATCAGTTAAAACGGCCTAACAACCACCAGAATCACAACTAACATCAGCAGTATTGAAGGTGCTTCGTTAAACCACCTATACCATTTTTCACCGTGCCGGTTCTGATCAGCCTTAAACGTCTGCACCAGCTGGTAACACCAAAAATGGTACCCAATCAGCGCAACAACAAATAACAGCTTAAAGTGCATCCAGCCTTGGCTCATATAGCCGTCCCAGTTCAGTAGCAACATCCAGACACCAAAGATGACAGTCAGAATGCCGCCAATGTGAGTCATCATCAATAAGCGGCGCTCCATAATCTTAAACAGCGCCACCGTTTCCTTACCAGGATTCTGCGAGTGGTAAACAAATAACCGAGGCAGATAAAATAGACCTGCAAACCAGGTAACCATAAAAATAATATGAAATGACTTAATCCAAAGCATCGATTAGTACAAGTGTTCAAGTGAGTGCTAGATATTAGCAAGTAATGATCTGTCT
>CAZUAW010000198.1:0-4771 GCA_964618535.1 uncultured Thiotrichales bacterium | reverse complement strand
ATTTCTTTAGTGGTTGGGCTGCTCTTTTTACAGCAGTTAGATTCCCCCGCACTAGAGCGATTCGCACTCATCGACAGGGATGGACGTGGCAGCCATGCGGCGCTTGCACAAGACAACGAAGCACGCATCGTATTTCATGTTGTCAATTCATCCCAAACCAACGGTTCAGAGCTTTTAAACGAAGTCGAAAACGTACTGAAAGACTATCGCTCGCGTAATCAAAATCTGCGGGTTGAGGTCGTCGCACATAGTAAGGGGCTAAATTTACTGCGCATGAAATTATCTCAGAATAAGGATCGCATCAAACAACTTGCAGAGGATTACCCCAATCTCACCTTTGTAGCCTGTCGCAATACGGTTAACCGTATTGCTGTGAGCGAAGGGATTGAAGTGTTACTCCTGCCAGAAGCTGAACTCATCGAATCAGGCGTCGCTCACGTGGTGCAGCGCCAACGTGAAGGATGGATCTACATCCAAGTCTGATGTTAAACCTAGAAAAATATAGACGATCACGGCCCGGTTTTTTGCAGCTCAAAAAAGTAGTGCCGATACTTATTGTGGCACTAACCGCTTGCCAATCCTCGGATGAAGTAATAACACCTGGCGTTGAGCAAAAAGATTTTCAGCCAAACTCAGTCAATGTATCGAGCAGCTCACAGGATAAGGTGGAGCAAAAAGTCGTCTATCACATCAACTACGATGACCCGCAAAAACAGGTCGCAGCCTTACAAAGTATTGAGCATCACCTTAAAGCTGCTAGAGAGAATATTGATATTCAGGTTGTACTCCACGGGCGTGGATTGTCATTGCTTCTAGAAACAGATTCACTTGCAGAAACCAAGCTTGCTCGTGCCAATGCAAACCTGATGGTTCAGGCACGCATATCGCAGCTAAAAGATAATGGTGTGGTTTTTAACGTCTGCAAGAACTCACTGAGAACTAGCAAAATCGACTATCAACAAGATCTGTACGATGTTGCCACAAATGATTTGGTAGAAAACGGAATCAGTAAAATTGTAGAACTCCAGTCCCAGGGTTATCTGTATTTAAAACCCTGAAAACGAGAAGTAGACAGGTGGTAGTCTGCTTAACAGCCCTACCCGCGCCTGTATGGCGCGGGGTTTTTTAAGCGTGTTACCAGCGGTTAACTGGAGCGACCACCTTGCAATACATCCTGATACTCTTTGAGCTTGGCCCATTCGCCATTGTTGGCTAGCTCAGCCTGTAGCGGCCAGCTATCGGGATCAGCCAGACGAAAGTTTGCACCCGCTGTATCAAGAATGGTTTGTATCGCAGGCACCTTGGATTTTGACAACTCCACCCAGGTGTTTATTCCACCGGCATTTAGCAGCTCTTCGATCTTTGGCCCAATCCCTTCGACAATTCGACAAACAAAAAAAAGCCAGACCATGATCGTAGTAATCTACGTATCACGCTCTGGCGAATGCACACTCCACCAAGTGCGCTATTGAGCCGCCATATTCATCAATGAAGGGAGAAAACAGCTCAAATTAGACAATACTTAGGTAGAACCGGTCATCACATAGCGATCAATCACAACCGGGTTCTGCCTCTTCCTTTTCCTTTTCCTTTTCCTTTTCCTTTTCCTTTTCCTTTTCCTTTTCCTTTTCCGGCTCTGTTTTGTCAGTTGAATCAGCAGATGCTAAAAGCACTGGATCGGCCAAATCACTGCCACGCTCATTTGCAACGGCTCCCCCCGTCAGAACAGCAAGAAATATTGATAGAATTAGAAAATTAAATATACGTGTCATTGGCTCATGCCCTCTTGGTTAGTAATTTATGTTGACCTGATCATATTGCTTAGCGCCTGAATCAAAGCTGAACAAAAACTGAGAGATATCGTGTTTTTACCCCAAAATACAAACACCTAAAATATGCGAACAGAATCACAGAAAAATCTCTACTATATCCATGACCCCATGTGCAGCTGGTGCTACGCATTTGCTCCCAGCTTAAAAAAGATTACGTTGGCACTTCAGAATCAGATTCAAATTCAGTCTCTGGTGGGCGGGTTGGCCGTCGATTCTGACCAACCAATGACAGAGCAAACCAAGCGCCACGTCAAAGAAGCATGGACAAGAATTGAGGCTGAAGTACCCGGCACATCCTTTAATTTTGACTTCTGGGAGCAATGCCAGCCACGACGATCGACTTATCCGGCATGTCGTGCGGTCATCCTGGCTCGACAATCAAGCACAGAACATGAAAAAGCGATGATTGACGCAATCCAGCAAGCCTATTATCAGCAGGCAAAAAACCCTTCAGATGATAATCTCCTCTGCGACCTTGCATCAGAAATTGGCCTTAATACCGCCCAATTCTCGAACCAGCTAAATTCAGTCGAAACTCGTGAATTGCTGGCGCAAGAACTTCAATTGGTTCGTCAATTAGGAGTCACCAGCTTTCCCTCGATGGTGCTGCAAAATAATCAATCTACGTTACTGATTCCCCTCAGCTACACCGAGCCGGACACGGTCATCACACACATAAAGACAGCATTAAAATGAGATTAACTGTTTTCGCTTCCCGCTTGCTCATTAGTGGTCTGATATTTTGCTCTAGCCAGGGAATTGCCGGCTCAGTACCAGCGGAGTTTTTCGCGCGTAGCGTTGTGGATCAACTGGTAAATACTCACTATTCAAACGCTGAAGAAACGCTAAACCAGCTGCAAAAACACTACCCGGATTATCCGCTCACAGGCTTTTATCGCGCCGCCACACTCTGGGCAAAAGCCCAGGATCAGAATAATGAAAACCACGATGATCTACAGCAAGCCTCTATTGATGCACTAAAAGAAACAATAAAAACTGCCAGTAATGCTCTGGAAAAAGAGAGTAACAACCGCGATTGGCAAATGTCCCTCGGACTCAGCCATATTTTTATCGCAAGAATCTACTTACAACAAAGTCGCTGGATCAAAGCATATCGACACATTAGAAAAGGGCGCGACAATTTAAAGGCGCTCCTCAACCAACACCCCGACTACGCCGATGCCTGGTTCACATTGGGACTTTATGAATATTACACCGGCTCGGTTCCCCGCCATTTAAAATGGCTGACTCGAATCATCGACTTGTCTGGTGATAGAAAAAAAGGCATCGAATACATTATTCGCTCAATCAAAGAAGCCCCGGTTGCATCCCCCGAAGCCGCTCGAATTCTGCTCGATGAAATAAAACCGCCAAGCTGTGGCAATCTGGCGCTAGCAAAACAAATGCAGACGCAGTATCCCAGCAATCCGCAATTTGTTTTTATCAAGCAGCAACTACAGGTTTACTGTGGCTATCCTAAAAAAGCGCTCAAACAAATTTTAGCGCTGCAATTAAATCACCCCAATCACTTTCAGAAATTCGAAAACGGCTTTAACGAACTCACGCTGGCAGCACACGCCAGACTTGGACAAACTGAGAAAATTCAACGTTTCGGTGAGCGCGTTGATGGACGCTCTAAAATACCACCAGCGTTACTTCAGTTTTATCTGGCACAAGGGCTTGATGTCGCTAAAAAACGTGATCAAGCCGTGGCGATTTACACCGCGCTACAAGACGATCCGCAGTTAAAAGACTGGCAGCAAGAACGCATTGAGCAATACCTGAAAAAACCCTATATCGCAGCCAGCGCGCGCACCAACATCGACAACGGCCTTAGAATTACACTGGCATCAGATCTCTATGGAAAATAAATCTATTAATAACTCAGAGATTGATTACTCGCAGCTGGTTGAAAAAATCAAGCGATGGGCGTTTGACGCTGGTTTCCAGCAAACTGGAATCACTGATATTAATCTCAGCGATTATGAGGCCAAATTTAACCAGTGGATAAACAAAAAATTTCACGGCGAAATGCACTACATGGAACGCCACGGCAGCAAGCGCTATCGGCCTGCCGAATTAGTGCCAGGCACGGTTCGTGTGATCAGCGTACGCATGGATTACTTTCCGCCAGAGACCAAAGAAGCCTGGTCTGTCATCAATGAATCAAAGCTAGCTTATATTTCCCGCTACGCACTAGGGCGAGATTATCACAAGCTTATGCGAAAAAAATTACAAGCCGTCGCAAAAAAAATCGAGGCTGAAACCGGCTCAACTGGATATCGAGTATTTGTCGATAGCGCCCCAGTGATGGAAAAAGCGCTGGCGGAAAAGGCTGGTTTGGGATGGATTGGAAAACACACCAATGTCTTAAATCGTGAAACTGGCTCATGGTTTTTTCTCGGAGAGATCTATACCGACCTGCCCTTACCCATCGACACCCCTCAAACCGATCATTGCGGCGAATGCACCCGTTGCATCGACATTTGTCCTACTCAAGCGATTATTGGCCCCGGAGAACTCGATGCAACCAAGTGCATTTCATACTTAACGATAGAGTTACGCGGCTCGATTCCCGAAACACTGCGCCCACAGATGGGTAATCGAATTTACGGCTGCGATGATTGCCAGCTTATCTGTCCCTGGAATCGTTTTGCGCAACTCTCTGAACAAGCTGATTTTTCTGCGCGCCACCAATTGGATGCGCCAGAGTTACTCGATTTATTTAGCTGGAGCGAAAAGGAGTTTCTCGAAAAAATGGAAGGCTCTGCAATCCGCAGAATCGGTTACGAATGCTGGCAACGAAATATTGCCGTCGCACTGGGCAATGCAAATAAAAACAAAATAATTATTCAATCACTCACCGAGAAACGTAAAACCGCATCAGCCATGGTACAAGAACATATCGACTGGGCGATTAAACAACAAACGATTTAGAA
>CAZUAW010000197.1:0-4801 GCA_964618535.1 uncultured Thiotrichales bacterium | reverse complement strand
GCTTTTCGTTCAAGTTCTTTAGGTAATGAGAAGATCACGTGTTCTTCAATCGTGGTTTTTTCTTCAATGGTTTTTGCGCCGTGTGATTTGAGTCTCAGTAGAACAGATTTCACCAGCACTTCAGGCGCGGAAGCTCCAGCGGTAACGCCGACGTTTTTAGCTTTCGCAAGCCACTCAGGCTTTAAGTCATTGGCTGTGTCGATGAGATACGCCGAAATACCATAGTTCTCTGCCAACTCGCGTAAACGGTTGGAGTTGGAGCTATTGACTGATCCGACAACCAGTACAACATCGCAGTGTTCCGCCAACTCTTTAACGGCATCCTGGCGATTTTTGGTGGCATAGCAAATATCGTTTCGCCGTGGCCCGGAAATTTCTGGGAAGCGTTTTCGCAAGGCGTCAATAATTACGCTGGTGTCATCAACTGACAGCGTGGTTTGCGAAACATACGCCATTTTTGCCGGGTTTTTAATTTGCAGTTTATCGACATCTTGTGGAGATTCGACTAGATAGATCTCACTACCAAAACTGGTGTCGAACTGCCCCATTGTACCTTCGACTTCTGGGTGACCTTCATGCCCAATCAGGATGACCTCGCGCGCTTCCTGAGCATATTTGCTCACCTCCATGTGGACTTTTGTGACTAACGGGCAAGTTGCATCGAAAACTTTCAGGTTACGTTCTTCTGCGGCTTTCTGCACCATTTTAGAAACCCCGTGCGCGCTAAATATCACGATGCTGTTTTCTGGCACTTGATCGAGTTCTTCGACAAAAATAGCACCTTTACTGCGCAAATCATCAACC
Source organism: uncultured Thiotrichales bacterium (assembly GCA_964618535.1). GTDB lineage: Bacteria > Pseudomonadota > Gammaproteobacteria > UWMA-0217 > UWMA-0217 > HyVt-560. The sequence continues at coordinate 3,997 of CAZUAW010000197.1, read as the reverse complement.
ACATAACGGTTATGAACAACTTCGTGACGCACATGAATGGGCGCACCAAACATTTCCAGTGCTTGCTCAACAATTTCGATAGCTCGATCTACACCGGCGCAAAATCCGCGTGGATTAGCGAGTATTACATTCATTTTGCTCATGAAGAGACCTCCAGAATTTCTACGCTAAAGACTACTTCACGCCCCATCAATGGATGATTGAAATCTACTTTCACTTGGTCGCCTTCGACTGTGATTACTGTTCCCGGGACTTGCTCTCCATTGGGTAGATCGAAGCTCATAATCACGCCAGGTTCGGGTTTTAGTTCAGCCTCAAAATCAGATAAAGGTAATTCATGGGTGTTGTCTTCTTCAGGGAAGCCGTAGCCAGTTTCTGGCGGAATCGAGAGCGTTTGTTTTTCTCCAGCGGATAAGCCGATTAACGCCAGTTCCAGTCCTTCGATAAGCGTACCATCGCCCATCTGAAAGTCCATTGGCTCGCCATCGGTGGTGGAATCGACAATGGTGCCATCTTCCAGCGCCAGAGAAAAATGCATTCTAACTTTACTGGATAAATCGATGTTTTGAGTCATTTATGCTACTTCGCTTTTGCGGGATCTTCACCAAACATCGAAATCAGAATCAGCAGTACTGCGCCAACCATTATCGATGAATCAGCAATGTTAAATGCTGGCCAGTGGTAGTCCTTATAATACCAGTCGATAAAATCGATAACGTGGCCGTAAATCATGCGGTCAATCAAGTTGCCAATGGCTCCACCAATGATGAGCGACAGGGCGATAGCAGACCAGCGCTCCGAGCTTGATAAGCGCTTTAGCCAGACGATCAAAATAACACTGACGATCAACGCGAGTGCAGTAAAAAACCATCGCTGCCAACCACCCGCATCGCTTAAAAAGCTAAAAGCCGCCCCTTCGTTGTAGGCCAGCGTAAAGTTGAAAAAACCAGGGATTACCGCAACGTATTCGTGAAGATTCAGCATCTTATCAGCGAAGATTTTGGTCACCTGATCCAGCATGATAACGATGCCACTAAGCCATAACCATTTAAGCATGTTGGCGTTGCTCCCCATCACCGTCAATGTTTTCAATACAGCGACCGCAAAGCTCTGGATGATCATCATGGCTGCCTACGTCTTCTCGGTGATGCCAGCAGCGCACACATTTTTCATGTGAACTGGCGACGGCTTTAACAGCCACTTGCATCTCGTTGGTGAGTGTTTGAGCGTCGAGATTATCCGGTTTCTCACTAAGCGGCTGAAGCTGCGCATAAGAGGTAATTAGGGCAAAGCGTAGCTCATCTCCGAGCTTTTCCAGCAGTGTTTGCAAACCGTCATCGCAATAGAGCGTTACCTCAGCATCCAACGAAGAGCCGATGGTTTTATCGCTACGCAAAGCTTCAAGCACCGGGCCGACTATGCCGCGAATCTCTAGCACGGTGCGCCAGAATGTATTATCCAGCGGTGCGTCTTGCGGCAATGTTTCCAGAGCCTGATACCACTCACTATACAGAATGGATACCGGTCGTTTGCCGGGTAAATTCTCACTCGCCTCTTCTGCCGTAAAGGTCAGAATTGGCGCGAGCCAGCGGGTTAGCGCTTCGGCGACGTGATACAACGCGGTTTGTGTCGAGCGGCGTGCGAGGCTATCGGCTTTGCAGGTATATTGCCTGTCTTTGATGACGTCGAGATAAAAGCTACCCAGCTCAACGGTGCAGAAATTCAGCACCATTTGGTAGACCAGATGAAACTGATAACTATCATAAGCGGCAAGAATCTTTTGTTGCAGCTCTTCTGCTTGATCAATGATCCAGCGATCAAGCGCAATTAAATCGTTATTGGCAACCAAATGTTGCTGCGGATCAAAGCCATTTAAGTTCGCCAGCAGGAATCGCGTGGTGTTACGTAAGCGGCGGTAAGCATCCGCCATGCGTTTGAGGATCTCATCGGAGACCGTCATTTCACGGCTGTAATCGCAGGAAGAAACCCACAGGCGAACGATATCTGCACCAAGATTATTGATGACCTTCTGCGGTGCAACCACATTCCCGCGTGATTTTGACATCTTCTCGCCCTTGGCATCGACGGCAAAACCATGTGTCAGCACGTGTTTATAAGGTGCTTTGCCGCGCATGGCGATGGATGACAGCAGCGAGGACTGGAACCAACCGCGATGCTGATCCGAGCCTTCCAAGTACAGGTCAGCAGGAAATCTGAGTGCTTCGCGCTGCTCTAAAACAGAGTAGTGAGTGACGCCAGAATCAAACCAGACATCTAACGTGTCGTTGATCTTGAGATAGTCGCTCGCATCGTCACCCAGTAATGTTTCAGGTTCAAGATTAAACCAGGCATCCACACCTTCCTTTTCGACCAGTTTGGCGACAGATTCGATCAGTTCGCTGGTATTTGGGTGCAGTGCGCTTGTTTGCGCATGTATGAATAATGGAATCGGCACACCCCAGGTACGTTGTCGGGAGACGCACCAGTCGGGACGATTTTCGATCATTCCTTCGATACGAGCTTCGCCCCAATCCGGAGTGAAATCCACTTTCTTAATGGCTTTAACCGCGTCATCTCGCAGCCCAGCCTTGGTCATACTAATAAACCACTGCGGCGTTGCGCGGAAAATGATCGGGGTTTTATGTCGCCAGCAATGCGGATAGCTATGCTTGATTTTATCCTGATTCACCAGCGTGCCGTGTGCTTCAAGTACCTCGACCACATGCGGGTTGGCCTTGTGAACCGACTCACCAGCAAATAGCGCTGTATCGGGTAAAAAGCAGCCATTGCCACCGACGGGGTTGTCGATGGGTAAATCGTATTTCAGGCCAACGCTGTAATCGTCCTGACCATGACCGGGTGCCGTATGTACCGCGCCGGTGCCGGCTTCTGTGGTGACATGATCACCCAAAATCACAGGCACCTGACGATCATAAAACGGATGCTTGAGCATCAGCCCTTCCAGATTCTCACCCTTGCAACGACCGACGAGAGTGGCATCTTCCATGCCGTAACGCTGCAGTGCGGATTCATAAAGTGCTTCCGCCAGCACCAGTCGCTCACTTTTGTATTGGACAATCACGTAGTCGAAGTCCGGATGCAGGCAAACTGCCTGGTTCGCAGGTAATGTCCACGGAGTGGTTGTCCAGATAACGAAAGAAATCGAGCCTTCGCCAGCATTCTCGTTCATCGTACATTTTGAGGCTAGGGCAGCGGAGTCAACTGCCTCAAAACGCACATCAATGGCAAACGACACTTTGTCTTCATGCTCGACCTCAGCTTCAGCCAGAGATGAGCCGCAATCAATACACCAGTGAACCGGTTTTTCGCCTTTGGTCAGGTGACCGTTTTCGATGATCTTTCCGAGTGCGCGAATGATATCCGCCTCGGTTTTGAAATCCATGGTCAGATAAGGATTGTCCCAATCTGCCATCACACCCAGACGTTTGAAATCTTCTCGCTGGCCGTCAACTTGCCGAGCTGCATACTCACGACATTTCTGCCGAAATTGCGTCGCACCCACCTTTTTGCCCACCTTGCCGACTTTCTTCTCTACCATCAGCTCAATTGGCAGCCCGTGGCAGTCCCAGCCAGGAATGTAAGGTGCATCAAAACCACTCAAGGTTTTTGACTTGATAATAATGTCCTTAAGCACCTTATTAACCGCGTGACCGATATGAATATCGCCATTCGCATAGGGAGGGCCATCGTGCAGAATGAATTTTGGTCGGTCAGCGCCAAGCTTGCGTAGCTCGCCATAGCGATCTTCAGCCTCCCATTGCTTGAGCATCACTGGCTCACGATTAGCCAGATTACCGCGCATTGGAAAATCCGTCGCAGGAAGATTGAGCGTTTGCTTATAGTCCATGATATTGCTGAATTCAGCTGGTTTTAAACTCGACTGCGTATTTCAACCCAAAGTGGGTAGGGGTTCAACCTAAAACCACCAATGGGCAAGAAAAAGAGTCATTTTTGTGTCAATGCAAGAATAGCGTGA
>CAZUAW010000196.1:0-4822 GCA_964618535.1 uncultured Thiotrichales bacterium | reverse complement strand
TGCTCATCCCCCTGGCTCAAGGTTGTGAAGAACTCGAAGCCGTAACCATTATCGATTTACTGCGCCGTGCAGACATAGAAGTGATGACCTCTGGACTGGATTCACACCCCGTCACCGGTGCGCATGGTACCGTCTTCATCCCGGATACCACGCTTGATAGCGTCATTAATGAAACTTTCGATATGATCGTGCTTCCCGGTGGATTGCCTGGCGCAGATAACCTCCGAGAGGATCAGCGCATCATTCAACTGCTGCGGCGACACGCACACCAAGGTCAGTATGTCGCAGCCATTTGTGCCGCTCCCAAAGTACTCGCTCACGCTGGCTTGTTGGATAATCATCAAGCAACCTGCTATCCCGGCTCGCTGGATGAGTTCAATCTGAATTCAGATAATCTTAGTCAGGCTGCCACCATTGTTGATGACAAAATCATTACTTCCAGAGGCCCCGGTACGGCATTGGATTTTGCATTAACGCTTATCGAACAACTCACCTCCAAACAAAAACGCGATGAAGTCGAACGACCCCTACTTCGAGCATAAACGCCTCAAACACTGACTCTACAAATCAAATAGTTCCAGCAACCTCAACCAAAGCTTGATCCTCCTTCCAGAAACGCTGTGATTTACCGCAAGCCATCACCGTCGCCACCCTAAAGGCTATTGTTTCTGTAGATTCAATTTTCTAATATCACTGGGCGCATACAACAAAAATAAAAGGAGATATCCAATGCATCAGCCCAACGAAACGCTCAGCTCTGCTTCGTTCTATAACCGACTAGATCCCATTTGCCAAGCTGGGCTAGCCACCAGCCTGAACCCAAATTCTAATGCGTTTGATCTCCAACTCATGGACAAAAATTGGCATTCCTGTAGTGAGTTCTATCCGACTGAAGCGCTCACCAGCACAGCAATCTGTCTGATCGGAATCTCACGTAGTGAGCTTGATCCAAGCCTGCTTGGAATGTCACCACAAAAAAGCCTTGATGCCGCTTACGATCTGATTCGTAAAACAAAATACCGGGGTGGTTTTGGCCTTGTACTGTGGGCAAATGCAGTCAACAACGGACTGGATCTCGATACTCTGCAATTTCGTTGCGGCGTTTCACTGGATAAATTCAACAAACTGCTCGCATCATTAACGACAATGGAAGCCGCATGGTTAGTTAGCGGGTTGGCGCATGAATACAAGCGTAGCGGTGGCGATGATACGCTCCAACTTCTAAATCAGGGCGTTGATGAACTCATCAACAAACGTTTCCAGCCAGCCACATCTACCGTCTGCCACGCTGGTGCGAAACCCAGTGCATCACATGCATTACGCCGTTGGATTGCTAACTTTGCAGATCAGGTTTACACCATCCAGGCACTGGCATTTGCTGCAAAAGTTTCCCAAAACACAGCCGCATTGGAAGTTGCCGAAAAGATAGCTGACAAAATGGTCGAGCTTCAAGGCGACAAAGGTCAATGGTGGTGGCACTACGATGCTCGTAAAGGCACCGTTCCCCAAGGGTATTCTGTTTACTCGGTCCACCAGCACGGCATGGCACCGATGGCACTCGCCGCTGTCACCGCAGCTGGTGGTAAAGACTACTCTGATGCGCAAGCAAAAAGTCGCCTTTGGTTTGATGACAACGAGCTGAGCGCAAAGCTGATTGATGAAGAGTACAAAACCATTTGGAGAAGCATCGAATACTCCGAAACTCGCTTGAATGATGTCACTCGTAAAGCGAAGTCACTGCTCGGCATTGCACAAAACCCCGCTGCTGAGCATGCACCGGAATTGGCAGTGAATTACGAAACCAGACCCTATGAATGGGCGTGGTGCCAATACGCAGGTGCCATTGAAAGAGGAATCGATCCAGCCTTGCATATCGTTTAGGGGCTGATCATGAATCAAGTTAATTTCATGGACTCATGCTTCGATACGCATGACATGTATAAATCCATCAATACGATTATTGACTGGTGCGAGGTAGATCAACCAGCTAAAACGGTAATCACCCTCAACGCTGGCTTACTGATGGCAATGAAAAACGATTCCGCACTGCAACAAGCTTGTGCGAATGGCGCTTTGACTCTGGCAGATGGTAAACCCATCGTGCTTGCGTCAAAACTGCTCGGCAACGCTATCCCTCACCGAGTTGCAGGTGTTGACTTGATGGCCAACACACTGGAAGCTGGTAGCGCGGCGGGCATTAGCGTCTATTTTCTAGGCGCAAAACAGGAGATCATCGATAAACTGACCAACCTCTGTGCAGATCGATACTCCGGCCTTAAAATTGCTGGCAGCCGAAACGGCTATTTCTCAGAATCAGAGCATCCGCAGATCATTGAAGACATCGCGCAAAGTCAGGCCGATATTCTTTATATTGGTATGCCCTCCCCGTTTAAAGAAATTTGGGGAGAACGGTATCGAGATCAGCTGGGCGTCAAAGTCATCTTCGGCGTTGGCGGCAGCTTCGATGTGCTTGCAGGCTCGGTGACGCGTGCCCCCGTATGGTTACAAGAACTGTGCCTGGAATGGGCGTGGAGGTTAGCAATGGAACCACGCAAAATGTGGAAACGCTATTTGATCACCAACACACAATTCATTGCACAACTGGCTGGATTGTTAACTCGCAGATACATTACTCAACGCCACACCAGCAGCGATATAAAAGTAGGCAGTAATTAGCCTTTCCCCGTAGGAGCGACAGTCTCGCTTCTACGGCTCAGCGATAAAATTCAACAATAATCCACGCAATCAAACCGGTACTCCAATCGTCTTTAGAATCGAGTCCAATCAGACTCTCTTTTATAATTTTTTGGAGTATCCAATGACGAAACGAAACAACTTAGTGAAATCAACTACTGCCAGCATCCTGGCACTCGGCGCTGCTATGGCTGTAACGACTGCACAAGCGGTTCCTGATCAACCGACTTCTTGGGAAAAATGTGCAGGTATCGCTGCGGCAGGAAAAAATGACTGTGGCTCTCTTGATGGCAAGCACAAATGCGCCAGCCAAGCAGAAAATGCCAATATGGATACCGAATGGGTTTATGTTCCCGCCGGAACCTGCACCAAAATCACGGGTGGCGTGGTCGCTGCTACCAAACCCGCAAAATAGTGATCAGCAATCTGGAATCCCACTCTTCGGAGTGGGTTCCGTCCCGAATTCACAGCGTCGGCATTGGATTGCGGATGCCACACATGGAAGAAGTATTACTCCAGCGCCCAGCGGTTCCCTGGTTTGAAATATTGGCGGACAATCATATCGCGCAAGGCGGCATTATCCCGCGCCAGCTGGATTTAATCCGCTGTAATTATCCGATAACACTACACAGTGTTGGCATGTCGATTGCGGGGGCTGATCCGCTGGATTTTAATTATTTAAAATCACTGCGCCAGCTCTATCAGAATTTTGAGGCGGCATGGATTTCGGATCATCTGTGCTTCTCTCAACATCATCAGCACCAGTTTCATGATCTCCTCCCGTTCCCTTACACAGAAGAATCGCTACAGCATGTGTCCCAAAGAGTTCAGCAAATACAAGACTACTTCGCAGCACCACTATTGATTGAAAATGTTTCCAGTTATCTCTCTTTTAATCAGTCAAGCTTATCAGAAGCCGAATTTATAGCTCACTTGTGCGACAAAACTGGATGCAAAGTTTTACTCGACGTGAATAATATTTACGTTAATGAATTTAACAATGGTGCACCTTCTGACGAATGGTTATCCGCGTTCAAAAGACAATCGATTGGTGAAATTCATCTGGCTGGTTACGAAGATAAAGGTGAATATTTGCTAGACGCACATAATAATCTCGTTGCCGATGAAGTCTGGGATCTCTACCAATCCGTAGTAAAAACTTACGGCGATATCCCTACGCTTATCGAGTGGGACAACGATATCCCTGAATTTACTACACTACAATCTGAGGCCGATAAGGCGGAGAGTATTCGCTCCAAATACTGCGGTGAGGCAAAGCGCTATGTCTCTAACTGAAACGCTCAGCATCTTCACGCTCGCATTAAACCCGAATTGTTCAAACGAACAATTCACGGCATTTAAAAATCGCATTTCTGTAAAAAACGATCAGCAAGCAGAAGCAAAGCTGAACATCTACCGCCATAGTATCAGTCACTCACATGTAGACACGCTCATATCAATATTCCCTGTGTGCGCAGCCATTGTGGGGGAGCGTTTATTTGCTCAATGGGGAAGAAATTATTTTTGGGGGAGCACTTCCTGTCATCAAGATCTGAATAACTATGGTGATTCGTTTCCCGAGTTTATAACGCAATTAATTGGCTCATCGACGAATTTAAACGAATTCGGTTATTTGCCAGACCTCGCACAACTGGAATACGCTTGGAATCAAGCATTGTTCTGCGCTGATGATCCAAGCTTTGATTTCGAGCAATTTAAACAGCATTCCTCTGCAACCGAAAATATGCAGTTTCAAGTGAGTAGCAGCGTATTTCTTATGCAATCAAACTATCCAATTTTTGAAATATTTGAGTCACACAGAAATAGCCACCTCTGCTCATCCATCGCCGCCATTAAAGAACCAGAAATAATTTGCATTTCCCGCCCAGAATTAACACCTTTGGCCGCTCTCATTTCCAGGCAACAATATGCCTTACTCAAAGCTTGCCGGCAGGGGCTTACACTTGGAGAAATTGAATCCGACCCAGATCTTTCTATGGCGTTACTGCTGCTACCAAAGCTTATCGAGGAAAAGAAAATCACCGGCTTTAGCGTTAAAGGCCATACCTTAAATGACAACCATGTTCAGTGAAGACGAATTAAATCAACTGTTTCGCTATTGCTTAAC
>CAZUAW010000195.1:0-4824 GCA_964618535.1 uncultured Thiotrichales bacterium | reverse complement strand
CGGTAAATCGTGCGCTCAGAAACTTCCAGCCGCTCAGCTAATTCACGCGCCGTGATCAAGCGTTTATTTCTCAGTATTTGTACCAGTTGAAATAATCGATCAGCACGGCGCATGAATCATCTCAATCAATCTTGAGCCTCGGTGAATAAGGGTGTGTTACATCGGAACAGAATATAATCCAATCCGATTGCCTTCGCTGTCCATAAACTGTGCAAACCAGCCTTTGGCACCATCTTCAATCGGCATTTTAGGCACAATCACTTTACCATTTTGATCCTTGACTCGCTCTAAAATAGTGTTGAGATCTTTGCCGCCGTTTAGATAGATCACCGCACCGGTTGCGTTGGGTTCATAATCGGTTCCCTTAACTAACATACCGCTGACTGAGCCTTCCTGATGCTCGAATACTGCCATTAAAAATGGGCTGCCGTCGGGCATTTGCATTTGATCTTCTTCAAAGCTGGTTTGCATGATATTGGTATAAAACTGTTTGGCGCGGGGCATGTCTGTTACGGGTATTTCAAACCAGGTGGCTACGTGGGTCATGGGATTCTCCTGAGATTTGTTTGTTGAGTTTGTAGCTTAGCGGGGGGCTACTGACAGCATTCTGTCAGTAGGGGTGTTTTTTAGTGGTTTATGGTATTTGATTTTGGTGGATTATTTCGTGGCTTATACCGTGGGTGGTTTTGACTGACTTGAGTGTCTAGCCAAGAGCGCGCCTTTTTTTACGCGAAAAAAGGGGCAAAGAAAAGACGAAAAACCCCACAAACCTAGCTACACCTCACAACGTAGGATGTGCTGAGGAACGAAGCGCATCAATCTTGAATATCGCTCACCAATCATCGACCTTATTCCAATACTAAAATAGACTCCCCCAACAACCGTAATGAACCCTCCAATTTACCAGACCAGGGCTGCGCGCAATTCAGCCGCAAACAATTTTTATATTTCGGCGTCGATGAAAAAATCTGCCCTGGTGCAATACTGATTTTATGTTCCAGCATTCGATGACACAGCTTCAATGTATCAACGCTTTCTGGTAATTCCAGCCATAAAACAAATCCACCCTGAGGCCGAGTAACGCGTGTGTCTGGTGGGAAATATTGGCTTATTGCCCGTGTAAATAAACTCAGTTGTTGAGCGTAACCAGACTGCACCTTACGCAGATGCCGCTCATAACCACCGTGCGCCAAAAAATCTGCCAGTGCCAGTTGCGAGATAGTGGGTGTCGCAAGATTGCTAATGTATTTGAGGTAACTCGCTCGTTGAAAATATCGTTTTGGTAACACCATCCAACCCACTCTCAAACCCTGCGAAACAGTTTTTGAAAAAGAGGAACAATAAATCACATTGCTATCATTGCCGCTTGTATAACTCAGCAAACTACGCGGACGTTCACCACTAAAACCCAAGTCTCCGTAAATGTCATCTTCAATTAAAATTAAATTGTGCTTATCCGCCAGCTTCACCAGTGTTCTTTTATTGGTATCCGGCATCAGGCTACCGAGTGGATTGCCAAAATTGGGGATTAAAACACAGGCTTTGACCGGCCATTGATCCAACGCCAATTCCAGCGCGGTAAGGCTAATCCCCTGCTCTGGATCTGTCGGAATTTCCAACGCTTTCATTCCCAGCGATTCGATCACCTGTAGCAAGCCATAAAAAGTCGGCGATTCAATCGCGATAATATCGCCCGATTTTGCCACCGCCTGAAGCGCTAGCGAAAGTGCCTCCTGACAACCATTTGTCATTAATACCTGATCAGTTTTAACCTGAGTGCCTGAAAAATACATGCGTCGAACTATCTGATGCTGTAGCGCCGGTAAACCGGGTGGAAAAACATAATTTGCAGCTTGCTGATAATCATGTCGCACCACCTTGGCAAGGCTCCGCTGGAACGCATGCATGGGCATAAACGTATTATCTGGTACTGCTGCACCGAGCTGGACAAAGTCAGGTTTATTGGCGAGTTGGGCAAGCTGTAGAACTAGCTGCTGACCAGTCACTGGGGTTGGCTCTAGTGTAGGTTTTGAAGTTGTTGGTGACTGTGGCTGCGGCCAGGGACGCTGGCAAACGTAATAGCCAGAACGCGGGCGCGCTTCAATTAATCCGGTATTTTCCAATTGCCTCTGTGCTTGCACGATGGTTGAAACACTCACAGAATATTGTTCGCTGAGGCGTCGCACACCGGGCAATTTTCCACCGGGCAGATAGATACCGCTATCGACTGAATCGCTAATTTTTTGCGCAATTTCTTGGTACAACGTCATACCACGCTCTGCTTTCTGTATTGATCTACTGCGAGCAATCTATATCTGTACCGCTTCTGTAGCAAATAGAAAGCAATACAGTTATGCGTTTTTTTGCCAATACAGACAACACACTGACAAAACTGTACCGATGCTTTCTGACTATTCTATCTCTGTATTGCGAATGTTCGGAGCAATAAGATACAGACTGAGCGTAAATGAGAAACAAAGTATGCAACCACGACCCACAGGATTCTTGCCCGGCTTACTTGCTGTGATGGCTTTCGGCTTAACGCTGCCGGTGACTCGATTTGTCAGCGCTGATCTTGACCCTGTATTGGTGGGGTTAGGTCGAGCAGCTGTTGCTGGAGTCGTCGCTAGCTTGATTCTCTGGCGATATAAAGCACCGCTGCCAAACGTTGCAAGTCGCCGATCTCTATCGCTTGTGGCTGCTGGCGTGGTACTGGGTTTCCCTCTTTTTTCAAGCTGGGCGATGACGCTAGTACCCGCCTCTCATGGCGGCGTGGTATTGGCGATACTGCCTTTACTAACCGCCCTACTGGGACGAATCATCGGAGGAGAACATCCCTCTCCGACTTTCTGGTTCACCAGCTTACTGGGCGGGGTTTTGGTGCTCCTGTACATTTTTCCTGAGCAGGGTTGGCGCTTTCATCAAGGTGACTGGTTATTGTTACTGGCCGCGATCTCAGCTGCGATTGGTTATGCATTTGGCGGGAAATTAGCCAGACAGATTCCGGGCTGGCAAGTCATCTGCTGGGCGCTGGTTTTTTGTCTGCCGATCACATTGCCTGTTTTCATCTGGCGTTTAACCGAATTGAATAGCTCGATTAATATCGCTAGCGGATTAGGGTTTTTATATCTTTCGCTTATCAGTCAATTGTTTGCATTTTTTCTTTGGTACAGAGCGCTGGCATTAGGTGGGATTTCCAGAATTAGTCAAATCCAGTTATTGCAGCTTTTTGTAACACTGAGTGTGGCGGCAATCTGGTTGAAGGAGCCTTTGAGCTCAGAAACATTGTTGTTTGCAGTTTTAATTTTGGCGACGGTTTTAATTAGCCAAAAACTACCCGTACCCTACCCACCAACTGAGTTGAGGAAATAAATAATGGAACAACCAGCCATCCCAATTTTTCAGGTTGATGCTTTTACCAGCCAACCATTTTCAGGAAACCCGGCAGCAGTTTGCTTACTAGAAAAGCCAATGGCCGAGCCCTGGATGCAATCTGTTGCTGCAGAAATGAATCTCAGTGAAACAGCATGAAATTTATTAAAGATAAAAAAGCACTGCTATTGGATATGAACAGTACATTCATGTTTGGTGAAGATCGATTTAGCGACGATGAAGATTATTCGAAAATATATCGTCAGCTAGGAGGCGAGCTACCCAATGTGAAAGTGAATAGATTAGTCCGCTCTGCCTACCAGTTTCTAGATGAGCGCTACCCCCAACCTAAATTCAACAATCAATTTCCAAGCCTTGAGACAGCTTTTCAGAAGGTATCAGAAGAGCCAATAACGAATAAAGAAATGCGCTATTTGATAGCCACCTTCGCCCATCATGAACGAGGAAAAGTTTCAGCTGAATATGTCGAAACACTTCGCCGGCTGGCTAAAATTTTTAGATTGGCGCTGGTGATCGATATCTGGTCACCAAAAGGTATCTGGCTGGAGTATTTTAAATCACTGGATATCTTAAATTTATTTGAAACCATTTCATTCTCATCTGAGAGTGGCCACGTCAAACCATCACCTTTCAGCTTCAAATACGTGCTGAATGAATTAAAACTTGAGTCTCACCAAGCTATTGTTATTGGTGACTCTAAACGACGGGATTTAGGCGGAGCATTGGCCGCCGGGCTGGATTGTATTTTGGTCGGTGGCGCGACAAGCTCACGAGCATTAGCTTCCTACCAAGATCTAATTAAGCTATGCCAAGCATGGAAATGCTAGTACTCCAGCAACGTTGCTTTTTGTTAACTTATCCAAAACTGAGAAAACTCCCTAATGATGTTTTTGCAATCGACTCAGCTTCGCTTCTAGCGCATGAATTTTATGTTGTTGCTGAACAACAATAGAGCGCAAAGACTTATAGCTTTCAAGATCAAGAACAGATGAGTCATCTAGTTTTTTGAGATTAGGAACACTAACTTTTCTCATACCGTTGTCAGCACTTTTAACAGTATCCGGCTCCTTATATTTTCGCAAATCAGACCGACTGATATAACGATTAAGATTGATAAAAGACTGTTTTTTACCACATGCGATACACTCGAACCTTCCACTATAAGGGAACATAGTTCCCTGAAATAGACGTCGTTTAATGCGCTCAGCGTTCCCCATAGGCGATCCACAGGCTTTGCAAGGTACAGAAATATGACGATGACTCATTAAAATCCCAAAACAATAAATACACCCACCATTTATACCAAAATTCATACAGACTATCGGCACTACGCTTGACAAAACCCCAAACATCTAAGCGAGTTCCAGCCGTTTTTGTGACAAACATCAAGCTTTAACAAGGTAGACACACCACCTTTGAAAAACCTACTAG
>CAZUAW010000194.1:2788-4828 GCA_964618535.1 uncultured Thiotrichales bacterium | reverse complement strand
CTAAAAGGCTCGTTTAAAAATTATAGCTGAGCAAATTTCGCCATATACGTTTCCAGCCCTTCGACTTGAACCGGGCCAGGTTGTACTGCTTTTAATTCTCCCTCAGGGGAGAACAACCAGTAGGTGGGTGTGCCTCGAAATGATTCTCCGGCAGCGATCTCAAAATTCATGGCCATGATACCCAGTTCAGCAACGTAATTTGGGAAACCAAGAGGCGCTTGCTTAAGCTTGCTCTCAATTGCTGCAAGCTGATCCATGCCATCAATCGAAACACCGACAACAACTGCATCGGTATCTTTATGTTTTTTGTGAAATTCAATGATTGCGGGTTTATTCATCTCGCAAACGTGACAATTTAACGCCCAAAACATCACCAGCACCCATTTACCTTTGCCGACCCAGTGATCCAGATCTTCTGCATTCCCCTGCATGGTTTTCAGATCAAGGTTAGGGATTTCTTCCGCTGAGGCTGCCGTTGTAAAGCACAACATTGCGGTGAGGAGTACTGTTGCTAGTTTAAGTTTCATAAATATTCCAAGAGCTTGTGTGTCTGTTGATGATTTCCATTCGTATGCATTCTGTCGTGTAATGGAGGCGAGATCAAGTGTGACCAAACTATCAAAAATACTAGGCCGATAATCCGTCATGAGTTGTCTGACGTAGACTTATAGACTACGTCACGTTAACGTACGCTGAATTACCGACTCACCACTCAACTTTCACGGATTTGAATTATGAATATGATCATCAAACCTATTGCAACACTCGCCTGTACCGGCCTACTTCTGTCTGCCTGCGCAACCAATGACCCTCATCAGCGCGCTAAAATTGGTGCCGCAACAGGCGCTGTCCTTGGTGCTGTTATCGGCAATCAGGCTGGCGGAACTAAAACCCGTGTTGGTGGTGCTGTAGCGGGTGCCGCAGCCGGCGCTGCCATTGGCAATTACATGGATAAACAGCAGGCTGAGATGGAACAGACGCTCGCTGCCGAACAACAGAAAAAGGAAATCGAGCTGGTACGGGTTAAAGACGACACCATCAAGCTGAATTTAAACAGTGAAGTCTCTTTTGCCACTAACAGCGCTGACCTCAATCCTGGTTTCTATACCTCTCTGGATAAAGTGGCCAACGTGATTAGTGAATACCAGCAAACCACCGTTCGGGTTATTGGGCACACTGACAGCCGTGGATCCGATCAGCACAATCAAAAATTATCCGAAAAACGTGCTGAGTCTGTCAGCTCCTATCTGGCACTAAGAGGCGTTGAGTTTGGACGCATTACGATCGAAGGTCGTGGCGAAGCTGATCCTCGCGCTGGCAATGATTCAGACCTTGGCCGCCAACAAAACCGACGCGTCGAGATTTTACTCAAATCTACTCAGCCCGGTTGAACGGACTTTTCATCACCGGCACTGATACCGATGTAGGCAAGACCTACATCGGTGTTCGTTTAGCCGAATACCTTTATCAACAGAAGATTCCTGTACAGCCGCGCAAACCGGTGGAAACGGGCTGCTTCCAAGTCGATGGCATTTTGATTCCAACCGACGCCATGCAGTACTACCGAGTGATGGGCAAATCGCTCAAACTCAAAACAATCTGCCCGCACCGCTTCACACTCGCAGCATCACCCGCAGAAGCCGCACTTCAGGAAGGTCAATCCATTACCATCGACCAGCTCCATCATGCCTGCTCGGCTGCTGAAGATGATTTTGTATTGGTTGAAGGCGCAGGTGGGTTCTATTCCCCTATTGCCACCGATGGTTTGAATGCCGATCTCGCCCAGCGGCTTGGTCAGGATGTTTTGGTGGTTGCAGCCGACCGGCTTGGGGCAATCAATCAAGTGCTCCTCACCGTGGAAGCCATTAAACACCGAGGGCTAAAAGTTGCCGCAGTGATTCTTAACCAGATCAATGATGCCGAACTGCCTTTTGATAATGCCAAGTCTCTAAATGCACTGCTAGAATTACCGATCCACAGCGTTTCTTTTGCTCCCAACCACGATGAATTAACGCCTATTTTCAAAAAGCTCATCCAAAC
>CAZUAW010000194.1:0-2688 GCA_964618535.1 uncultured Thiotrichales bacterium | reverse complement strand
CAGCCAGCCTCATGACTTTAGAGATACGAAACTTCCTGTTACACGCCACCGGCGCTGACTCAGCACGTAAAATAGAGACCATCCAAAGCTTGTGGAGTGGCTACGGTAGTATTGATCGCTATGATTTACGCGGCGCAGAACAGCCAAGCATCGTGGTGAAACACGTCTGTCCTCCTGATAAAAAGCACCACCCTCGCGGCTGGAACACTGATCGTTCTCATCAACGGAAATTACGTTCTTATCGCATTGAAAGCCACTGGTATGAGCATTGGGCAAAACAGTGCAGTGATGACTGCCGAATTCCCGTGTGTTTTGCGCTCGAAAAAAACGCTGATGAGGTCTTCATGGCGCTTGAAGATTTAGACTGCAACGGATTCCCTGCTCGCAAGTCTCGCGCCTCAGTCGGAGAAATGCACAGCTGCTTAAACTGGCTGGCACATTTTCACGCTACCTTTATGGGACAAAAACCAGAAGGACTGTGGAAAGTAGGAACGTACTGGCATTTACGCACCCGCCCCGATGAGCTTAAAGCGATGGAAAAAGGTGATTTAAAACAGGCTGCGGGCGTGCTCGATAAAATGCTGAACGAAGCGCGTTATCTCACTTTTGTTCATGGTGATGCCAAGTTAGCGAATTTCTGTTTTTCATACAATGGGAAAAAAGTCGCGGCAGTAGATTTTCAATATGTCGGCGGTGGTTGCGGCATGAAAGATGTCGCCTATTTTATCAGCAGTTGTTTAAACGAAAATGAATGCGAACGCCTAGAAGATGAATTGCTTAATTACTACTTTAAATCGCTGTCACAAGCGTTAACGCAGTATCAGCCTCAAATAGATACAGCGGCAGTTGAAGCAGAATGGCGCACACTGTACCCCGTCGCGTGGACAGACTTTTATCGTTTTCTAAAAGGCTGGAGTCCAAGCCATTGGAAAATCCACAGCTACAGTGAACGTTTAGCGCGTGAAGTCATTAGCCAGTTACCAGTTGAGTAGCTCGTGAGTTTTAATCATATAGAACTAGAGCAACTATCTAAACTCGCAGTAAAAGCGGCATTATCTGCGGGTGAAGTTATTAATAGTTATTACCAAAGTGATGTAGCAGTTCACTATAAAAATGCGCACGCCAGTGCAGCTGGTCAGGTCGTTACCGAGGTAGACCATAAAGCACAAGATGCTATTTTATCAATATTGCAACCCAGCTGTGCGCAATATCATTTAGCACTGCTGAGTGAAGAGTTACCCGACAATGACGAGCGACAAAATAAACCTGCGTTTTGGTGCATTGACCCTATGGATGGCACCTTATCCTTTACGCAAAACATTCCCGGCTACGCCGTCTCAATCGCTCTGGTAGCAAAAAATGGCACGCCATTGATAGGCGTTGTTTATGATCCCGTCGAACAAATACTTTACGAAAGTATTATTGATCAAGGTGTCTATAAAAGTAGGTTTGATAAAAAACTCTCATTTAAGAAAAAACAGTCCTTACACATAGCGAAAGTGGATAAAAATAATCCACTGATATTACGCACAGACATCAGCTTTAAAGAACACCCCTGGTTTGTAAAAACCAAAACCGAATTAAATACCATCGCCACAGCATTAGGCTTTAATGGCAGTAAAATACAATACAGAAATGGTGCTGTGCTTAATGCCTGCACGCTCCTCGAATCACCGCATATTTGCTATTTTAAATATCCGCGCTCGGACAATGGTGGTGGTAGCCTCTGGGACTATGCTGCAACAGCGTGTATCTATAAAGAAGCAGGGGCTGTGGTGAGTGATATTTATGGTGAACCAATGGCGCTTAATCGCAAGAGTTCCACCTTCATGAATCATCGAGGCATTATCTTTAGCGCAAATAAAAACTTGGCCAAGCATATTATCGGCCTGTATCAGGGCTTAATAAATAGATGAGAAATTTGGTTTATAGATAATGACAGTTGTTACCCGATAAACATTAAGCGATAGCAAAAATGACAAGAGCTAAATTTCATCGACTAGTAGGATTACCCAGGCACAAAAAAGGCGGCCTAAGCCGCCTTTTTTGATCAATGTATAAACTTAGCTGATTTTCTGATCCAGCTCACCAGCCTGATATTTTTGTGACATTTCATCCAGTGAGTAGATTTTACCGATCTTGCTGGCATTACCTGCACAGCCGAAAGATTCGTAGCGAGCTTTACAAATTTCCATCATGCCATTGGTCGCTTCCTTGAGGAATTTACGTGGATCAAAGTTTGATGGGTTATCTTGTAGGTGTCTGCGAACAGACCCGGTAGAAGCCATGCGTAAATCCGTGTCGATATTCACTTTGGTCACGCCGCTCTTTAGACCTTCTACGATTTCCTTAACCGGAACACCATAGGTCTGACCCATGTCGCCACCAAAATCATTGATGATTTTTAACCAGTCCTGAGGCACTGAAGATGAACCGTGCATAACCAGGTGGGTGTTCGGAAGACGCTCGTGGATTTCCTTGATGCGGTCAATACGCAGGATTTCGCCGGTAGGCTCTTGCGTAAATTTGTATGCACCGTGTGAGGTACCAATAGCGATGGCCAGTGCATCAACATTGGTTGCCCTAACAAAATCAGCCGCTTCTTCAACGGACGTCAGCAGCATATCCATATCCAGCTTGCCTTCTGCGCCGTGGCCATCTTCTTCGCCCATTTCACCGGTTTCCAGT
>CAZUAW010000193.1:0-4834 GCA_964618535.1 uncultured Thiotrichales bacterium | reverse complement strand
GAAAACAATATATTAAGCGAGATTCTCATGAATTCATGCAATATCCGGGCTAAATTATTCGACCCGTAAAATCAGCCAGTAAGCCAACCCCAAAAACAATACCGGTGGCGCAATTGCTGCCAGTAAAGCTGGCAATCCATAAACAATCCCCAGCTGGTTCAATAATCGACTAGCCAGAAAATACCCAATTCCCAGCAACACACCTACAAACAATCGCTGTCCGGCACCACCACTACGCTGAGATTTAAACACAAACGGCAATGCCAGCATCAACATCACCTGACTTGATAACGGCATAACGAAACGATTCCAAAACGCCAATTTATACTGACTGCTATCAAGATCGTTATCTCCCAGATATCGAATATAAGAGAAAAGATCGCGCGCGCGCATCTCTCCCGGCTCGATACTCAACACATCAAACAAGTTGCCCGCCATCAATTCAGGCCAGACTTCCTGCTCAACGTGAGTGCGTTGAATATTGTTTTCTTCGATATTTAATCGCTGGATATTTTTTAGCTTCCAGCCTTGCTCTACGCGCTCCGCTGTCCCTGCATGAACCACTTCCGTAAGGTCTCTCTCCTTAAAACGAAATATATCCAGATCAATAATAGTTTGGTCATTCAAAACCACATGACTCTTAACGAACATATCCTGGTGCCTCACCCAGATACCACCGGCATGAGAAATTGCCGCATTACCCGAAACCATCCTGGATTTGAGCTGCTGACCTTTCTGCACACCAAACGGTGCTAAATACTCTCCAATGAACAAGATAATCAGTACAAAAATGACACCAATTTTTAGAACCGCAACCGCAAAGCCCCAGATTGATAATCCTGCAGCTCTGATAGCTGTAATTTCATTATTGGCAGCCATACCACCCAGGCTTAACAAGCTACCAATTAACACCGCTGTCGGCGCATACTCATATATTCTCATGGGCAACGAATAAAGAATGTAAGCACCCGCCTGAGCAAAACCGTAGTTTCCCCTGCCCACTTCATCCAGCTCATTTAAAAAGGAAATAAAAGCATCGAGCCCAGCGAGTACCAGTAGCGCTAAAATAACGCCCCCGACAATTTGGGTTAACAAGTAGCGTTCCAGAATGTTAATCATGAAGATTGCGTTTGGCTGATCTTGCTGGGGCGATGCAATAGTCGTTCAATATAACGATTCTGTTTTGCCAAAATAAAGACCGCCATGATTAAAAACAGCAGGTGTACCCACCACAACCCCATCCATTCTGGCAGTGTCCCTTTTTCAATCATGTCTTTTCCCAGACCCAATAAATTGACATAAAAGATATACACTAAAATAGCCGTTGCCAGGCTGCCAAAACGTCCCTGCCTTGGCCCGCTATAGCTCAAAGCAACTGCCAGTAGTACTAAGATAAAAATCGAGATAGGGTTGGAAATTCGCCATTGTAATTCAGCCAAGTGCTGTCGCGTGCCACCTGCTCGTAATTGCGTCACGGACATCATATCCAGATCTCTAACTAAATCTTTACGTTCAGCTGAAGGTAGACGAAAGCCCATTTGCTCAAAGTTACCTGCCGTAAATTCTTCTGCGGCGGCGGTGCCTTGAAATATTCTGCCATTACTTAACTCTAGAAACTCTCCGTTATATTCAGCAATGCTCTTTTGATCAGCAGTTGCTGCAGTGACAATTCTGAGCTCCTGTTCGAGTTCTTCAAATAAATAAATATTGCCCAGCTGATCTTTATTCTCTCCGGCATGTTCTGCAAAAATCACCCGCGATGATCCTGGCATGGTGACAAACTTACCTGGCGTTATACCGGCAAGATTAATATTTTGTATCGCATCGGCTCGTTGCGCCTGAATTTTTCTTTCTGCTAAAGGTTCAAGCCAAAATGACAGTACCAATAATACTGTTGCGACCAGAGAGCCTAGCCAGAGAAAGGGACGGAGCAATTGCCGATCACTCATACCACTCGCTCTGAGGGCATAGATTTCGTTATCCTTATACATGCGTCCCAGCGCGAGCAAAACACCCAGAAAAAGCGAAACCGCAATCAGCGTCGAGACAGATTTTAAGGCGCCCCAGGTGAGCAGTGGCAACAAGTAACCCGCTTCAATTGAGCCATCCACGACTTTGCCCAGCAGCTTCACAAACACGCCGCCCACTAAAATAAGCATCAATACCAGCAATACCGCCAGGAAGCTGGTTAGCGCCTCTTTAAAGAGATAACGATCAATGGTGCGTATCGACATAGTTGAGAAGTATAAATAAGGTTTATTGTAATGGAAAATTCACAGGCTGTATTGAAATTGGGCGGAAGGTGATAGTCTTATCCGCTTAATGACAACAACGCACTGAGAGCATGGAATTCTATATAAAAAGTGGTAGCCCAGAGAAACAACGCACAGCCTGTGTCGTCGTGCCGATTTTTAGCGGCAAAAAACTATCCAGAGCGGCACGCACACTCGATGATGCATCTGCTGGGGAAATTAAAAAGTTTCTTAAACGGGGCGATATCTCTGGTGAGAAAAACGAAATTGCATGGATTTATAATCTGCAAAACTGCTTTTGCGAACGGGTCTTACTGGTCGGCTGCGGAAACGAAAGAGATATCAATGCCAATGTGTTTAACAGCATTTGCAGCACGGCAGCCAAAACGCTAGAAAAATCTGCTGCTGTAGAAGCGTACAGTTATCTCGCTTCAATTGATTCAAGACATCTTAACCAGATGCAAATAGTGCGTAACACCGTGGTCAATTTTCGGGCGGCGTTATACGAATTTAACGAATTCAAATCCGAAACCACGCCTGCCAGCAAGCCTATTAAACGTGTCGCCATAGGCATTGCCAGACGTAAAGATTTAAATACTGCAGAAATAGCCATGCGCGAGGGTCGTGGTATTGCTCTGGGCATGGGTATTGCCAAAGACTTGGCGAATCGTCCACCCAATGTTTGCCACCCCAGCCACCTCGCTGCACAGGCAGTGCAGTTACAAAATACCTATCCTAATCTACAACTGAATATTCTCGACGAAGCCGAGATGAAAGAAATGGGCATGGGTGCATTTATGTCAGTTTCTCAAGGTAGTAAGCAGCCAGGTAAACTCATCTGCATGGAATATTTTAATGCCGCAGATGTAGATGAAAAACCCATTGTACTGGTTGGCAAAGGCATTACCTTTGATACCGGTGGCATATCCATAAAACCCTCTGCGGGCATGGATGAGATGAAATTTGATATGGGTGGAGCTGCCAGTGTGTTTGGCACCATGGTTGCCTGCCTGGATATGCAACTGCCCATTAATCTTGTTGCCGTGATTGCCGCAGCAGAAAATATGCCTGGCAGCGATGCTTCCCGACCTGGTGATATTGTCACCACACTCTCCGGGAAAACTGTCGAAATATTAAATACCGATGCTGAAGGCCGCTTGGTGCTCTGCGATGCCTTAACGTACATAAAACGCTATGACCCCGAAGTCGTTATCGATATCGCCACCTTGACTGGCGCATGCATTATGGCATTAGGTCATCAAGTTTCTGCCATGTTGACAAACACCCCATCACTGGGTAAAGAACTCACTCAGGCTGGCTTACAGACTTATGATCGAATTTGGGAGTTACCGCTCTATGATGAGTATGCTGAGCAGTTAAACAGTAATTTTGCAGATCTCGCAAATATTGGTGGTCGCCCTGCCGGCACCATTACTGCAGCCGCATTTCTTTCAAAATTCACCACTGACTATCGCTGGGCACATCTCGATATTGCAGGCACTGCTTGGAAATCCGGCGAACAAAAAGGCGCTACCGGACGTCCCGTGCCCCTACTCACCGAGTTCATCCTAAAGCGCGTGAAAGTAAAAGAAGAAAGCTGAGTAAAAATTCAAGCACAGTACTATGACTCATATAGATTTTTACATTCTCGAATCCTCAGCATCGCAATCACGCTTACATTTTGCGATCCGGCTCACTGAAAAGCTTTATAGAGAAGGCCACCATATTCATTTGCATACCGACAATTCTGCTATGCTCAGTGCATTGGATACCGCTTTATGGACGGGTCGGGATATCAGCTTTATTCCTCACGAGGAAGCAGCGCAACCCGTTACACACTGCCCGGTAACCATCGGTATGAGCGCGTTTGAAGGCACAGAGGAAATATTAATTAATTTAGCCAGCAACGTTCCTGAATATTTTTCACAAATGGAACGCGTATTGGAAGTCATCGACACCCAGGGAGAGGATGTTGCCCAGGGTCGTGAACGGTTTCGGTTTTATCGGGACCGAGGCTATCCGATGAAGAGTCATTCGATTAACTAATCGTCCTTTAACAGCTCTGCACAATGATTGTTAAAGCACCCTAACGGACCGACAGTAACACACGGAACTTGGAGAACAGACATGAGTATCAGCGATAAAAGCATCCCCACATTAGACGAAATGATTTTCCCGGGCAGAAACGAGGAATCAAAAGAGCCTTCTACCAAATCCACCGATGCCGCTGCCGCTGCCGCTGCCGCGAAGCCCACCAAAACTACTGAACCTGTTAAAAGCGCTGCGACCACGACACCACCGAACGCCTCAGCCTCAGCTAAACCCAAAAGAAATAACTTCGAAACAATGGTAAATCGCCAGGTAGAAGCGATACTAGCAAAACACATGAAAGCTGCCCGCGCCGAAATTGTTCGCGCCGTAATGATCGAACTGCGTTCTCGACTGCCCATTACCAATCGTAAATAGCTCTGCCCTGGACTGTCGAAAAGCCCCCTTTTAGCCTAATTTTTACACCCCCGCTTTTCTTGGTACCAAGAGTGATTGATTCTATTGTAAGTTATCGTTGATATGAACCACCGTAG
>CAZUAW010000192.1:0-4863 GCA_964618535.1 uncultured Thiotrichales bacterium | reverse complement strand
ACAACGCCGTCTTTGTCTGAGTCCAGCTCACAGCCTTCAGCATTCACCTTCGCGCCTTTTGGTGACTCTGGGCATTTATCCTTGCTATCCGCAACACCATCGTTATCAGAATCCAGCTCACAGCCTGATTCATTGACCTTAGCGCCTTCGGGAGATTCTGGACATTTGTCCTTACTATCAACGACACCGTCCTTATCCGAATCTAACTCACAGCCATTCTCATCGACTGTTGCACAGCGCGGGGATTTAGGGCATTTGTCTTTACTGTCGACCACACCATCTTTGTCTGAATCCGGCTCACAACCCAACGAACCTACGCTCAAGCCACTAGCTGTCTCAGGGCACTGATCCAGAAAATCAAACACGCCATCGCCGTCTGCGTCTGGCTGGCAACCTTTTCCGCCAACCAACGAGCCTTTAGGTGTTTTAGGGCAAGCATCAATCAGATCCAGAATGCCATCGCCATCTGAATCTAGCTGGCAGCCAGTGTCATTTACTTTGACACCCTTTGCAGTCGTTGGGCAACGATCTGCACGATCACTAACGCCATCGCTATCGCTGTCTTTCTCACGATATCGAATGGTAAACGTCAGGCTATTCACATCTTCCGCAAAAAACGAAATGGTGTTGTTACGGGCAACCCAGCTTCCATCGCGATTACTTTTGTAATCAATCAATTCAAAGTGCTCTGGAATCACCCAAGCGTAAACAAAGCGGCTAAAGTCGCCAGGAGAATTCCACAAGCCAAACAGCCCATCTTCGCGTTTCTCGCCATCCCAGCTATTGAAGGTGTAAACGCCTTCATCATCAATCTTTACCTCAGACTCAAATTTGCCGGGATACATCACAACAAAACTGCCCTGATCAAATTTCAATACATTGGTTTTTTCTTCGGCCTCTCCATCCCAGTTAAATTCATTAGGATAGATGTAATAAAAGTCATCCAATGCGAGTTCTTTACTCACATGAAAATTATAAGCATCCCATTCAGTACGCATGGTGCGATGCAACAGGTAGGATTTTCCGTCATCCTGAAGATGAATTAGGTTTTCACTGATCACTTCTCGATCAGCGGCAACACCAACTTGTAATGCCATCGCCAGCAATAATGTGACGGTCAAAGTAATTCTTGTACGCCAGTTTTGATTTCTAGGCTTATCCATTATCGGCACCTGTTTTGAAAAAGTGCGGGGATTATAGACAGCTTTCACATTTCTTCATACGACTATGAGTTCTATCTGCTTTTTAGTGGGGTCATGTCATAAATCTATTCTAATCAAAACAACGGCATTTTAGTCTTGTAGAATGTAAAAAAGACTCGGAAAGGATTCCGAATCAATCGCAGGATGCGTCATGACCGTTACTCAAAACAACACTACCCAACAACCGACCAAGATTCTCGTCGTCGATGATGACCGTTTCTCACGGATGGTGGTTGCCAAATTCCTTACCCAGCAAGGCTACCAAGTCACTGAAGCCATTAACGGCAGACAGGCTCTGGTTCTGTTTAATCGAATCGTTCCCGATCTGATTTTGCTGGATGTCGAAATGCCCAATATCAATGGCTTTGAGGTTTGTGCAACGATTCGAAAATCGCCCATCGGCAAATCAATCCCCATCATCATGCTCACCAGCCGCGAGGATGATCAAGCGATCAAGCTGGCATTTTCAGCAGGCACTACCGACTACATTTGCAAACCGGTGAACCTAAAACTGCTGGCACACCGACTCCCCGGCATTTTAAAAGCCTCTCAGGCAGTTCGCGAGGCACGTAAAACTGCTTTACCCAAGCAACCTTCCAAGCGACTCTTGAGCAAAGGGAGCTGGCAATGGGTGATTCATTCTGATCAGTTTCGTTGCTCAGCCGGAATTAATCGACTGGTTGGTGATCTACCGGAAAAAGCCAGCCTTAGCGACTATCTTGCGCATGTAAAAGAAGATGAACGTGAGCAAATTAAAGATGCTCTGTATCTTGCTGCTTCACGTAGAGAGCCGTTCTCCTTCGAACATAAACTCGTCAACACCAGCAAAGGTGAACGTACCTTTCTGATGCATGGCAAATTAATTAAGGAACGCCCGGCGATTGTCGAAGGCACCTTGCAAGATATCACCGAAAGAAAAACTGCCAATGCGTCTGTTCAACGCATGGCTTTTCAGGACAGCCTCACGGGTCTGACTAATAAGCAGACATTTATTAGCCACCTCGACCGGGCGATAAATCACGCACAATTCAATAAAAAGACACTGGCAGTGATTTACATCGACCTGGATGATTTTAAAAAGGTTAACGATGCGCATGGCCAAAATGTCGGCGATCAACTGCTCATGTCCATCGGCCAGACCATTAAAAACTGTGTGCGAAGCTCGGATGCCTTATCGGATAACCAGAATGAAGATATCTCTCGCATCGGTGGCGACAAATTTGCTGTATTGCTGAACAACCTCAGCTCCCCAGAAGGCGCAGGCAGCGTTGCGAAACGAATCTTGAACGAATTGGAATCGCCCGATAGTGAAACCCGCGGCCCACTAAAATCGTCTGCCAGCATCGGCATTTCCTGCTATCCAAAAGACGGCGCTAGCAGTAATGAGCTACTGGCCAATGCGGAACAGGCGATGCGTCACGCAAAACTCACAGGCAAACATTACTACCGCTATTTCGATCAGCGCATGAATTCACCTGCCTATAACCGCTTTGGCCTAGAAGAACCGCTAAAACAAGCGCTGATCAACAATGAATTTCGACTTCAGTATCAGCCTCAAATAGATATCCAGCGCGGCACCATTGTGGGTGTTGAAGCACTGATTCGCTGGCACTCGAAAGATCATGGGATTGTTTCACCAGAACGATTCATACCCATTGCAGAAAAGCTTGGCATCATGGCGAAGGTTGATCAATGGGTCATGGAAACGGCTTGTACCGAGGTTCAAAGCTGGCATGAGGAGGGACTACAACCAATCAATCTATCGCTCAATATTGCCAATAGCCGGTTTATCAGCAACGATTTTGCAGACAGCACCCAATTTGCACTGGAAAAATCTGGCTTCCCAGCCCATCAACTGGTCTTAGAGTTACTCGAAAACTCCATCATGAAAGACGCCCACGCTACCACCCAGCGTTTATTGGAGATTCGCGAGTTAGGCTGTCTGGTAGCACTGGACAATTTTGGCTCGGGACTATCATCAATTAATTATCTACGACGATTCAATCTGGATTATCTAAAAATTGATCGCCAATTTATTCGTCAGGTCATGAACGATGCCGATGACGCTGCGATCATCTCCACCATTATGGACATGGCTAGAAATCTTGATATGAGGGTGATTGCTCAGGGTATCGAAAGCAAAAGCCAGCTTAAATTCTTACACACCATCGGATGCGAATTCGCTCAGGGGTTCCTGTTTGCAAAACCCATATCGGGCGAGAAAATATTTAAAGCACTAATGAAACGTGCCAGTGCAAAGCAAAAAGCGACTGCATAACCACGGCTACAAAAGGTAAGATAGCAACATGAAAGTAGCTGTCTTTTCCGATTTACAAGCAAATTTCCCGGCGCTGGGCACAGTATCTGAGCATATTCTTGCCTGGCAACCCGACCTCGTCATTATGAACGGCGATCTGGTCAACCGTGGCCCCTGTAGCCTTGACAGTCTGAAGCTGTTTGAGGCACTGCGAGAAAAGCATGGCTGGATTGCGATAAAAGGTAATCACGAAGAATTTGTATTGCGTTGCTCACACGCTGAGGAACTACCCGGATCAAAAATCGAACGTGAAATGCAGCAATTCACAGATTGGACCAGTATACAATTAGGCAATGCTGCCGATCTCATGAAGCCGTGGCTTGATGACTATTATTTCTCACCGCCCAACACTAACGATTCAAGAGTCGCAGCAATGCACGGCTCTCTTTTAGGCAATCGAATTGGAATTTTAGCGCGCACCACGGATGAGGAGCTTGCAACCCGCATACCAGAAAACATCAGCCTCTTTTTGACCGCCCATACACATCGTCCTCTCACCCGAAATTACAAAGGCTGTGAAATTGTCAACGTCGGTTCTGCTGGATCTCCATTTGATGGTGATCCTCGTGCCAGCTACGCTCAACTAACCTTTGCAAAAAATCGCTGGAATACTGAGATTATTCGGCTCGAATACGACCGAGATACAGCGGATAAGGATTATCATTTAAGCGGCTTTCTAGAGGAAGGCGGCGCTATGGCTACGTTAATTTATGCTGAATGGAAGCAAGCCACAAGTTTAATGCCGGGGTGGCGAAAGGCTTATTTTGAAAAACTCAAAAATGGGGAATTAACGCTGCAAGAATCTGTTGATTCATTTCTTGCTTAGACAAGAAGCTCTGAGAGGAAACCTCCCAGAACCCGTTTGACGAATGACAAACTTACTGAGCCAAAACCCAGCCAACCAGCTTGTTTATTTCATCATCAGAAAGAGCAGCATTAGGCGGCATAGGGATTGGGCCCCAAACGCCTTTACTACCAGTTTTAACTTTACCGGCTAAGGACTTTGCTGCTGCAGCGTCACCTTTATACTTTGCTGCAATATCTTTCAGCGCTGGACCAACAATCTTTTTATCAACAGAGTGACAAGCCAAGCAACCTTTAGCGCGGGCTAAAGCTGATACGTCTTCTGCCGAAGCCACACCCGAAAGTTAAAGCTACTGTTCTAAGTTTCATAACGATTCTCCTCATTTTATAAAATTTCTGACGGGAAAACCGTCAGAGCCAATTTAATTCAGAGCAGATTTTAACCTATTCTAATAATTTACGTATTTACTGGAGGCTGTCCGAGAATAGAAGCCGTAGCGAAAATCACTCAGGAGCCATTAAATGAGTTTATCAAAAGAG
>CAZUAW010000191.1:0-4919 GCA_964618535.1 uncultured Thiotrichales bacterium | reverse complement strand
CACAAACCCGTGCTTCGTTCCTCAACACAGGCTACGTATCCATTAAATGGTATTTTAGAATGACTAATTCATATCTTTATAGATATTAATAACTTTAGCCCATTGCTTATCATCTAAAATTCTCTTCATGTTGTCACGACAACGGGTTTTACCATCAATAATTGCCAGACGTTTTTCCATAATTGATTGAGCCATCTCGCTTATTTCTGCTCGAGATTTATTTTCCATGCTTGCTTGATAAAGTGCTTTTTCACTTTCAATGATTTGCTTGACCAGCCCATGAGATTTTTCATGCGCTTTCTCACGCCATTTGGCGAGCTGGCTACTCTGGTCTGCGCTGAGATTAAGATCTTCACCGTGCTTAACCACGACTTGCATATAATTCGGTACCGGATTGGTATGTGTGAGCATCGCCATCATGTCGGGCTTTTGATTGCTAGATTCCGCCTTTTGGGTTACTGCTTTACCTGCATCAACAGTTTTGGCTGCTACCGATTTCCCAGTATCAGCCACTTTACTTGTAACAGATTTAGCTGTATCCAGGGTTGTCGCACAGCCCGAAAGTAGTACGACAACAGTAAGAGGGATAATAATTTTCTTCATTTGGAACTCCTAAATAGTTTTTAAAATAAGTATTCGTAAGCTACGATCAAGCATGGCGGATTAGATATCAACACCCCTTCGATCCGCTTGTTTCAAGCTATAGCTTTATACGATTTGATCAATCATTAAGCATTAAAACATTGAGAAAGATCAAAATGATGCTCGTAGCCCAGCAAAGACAAATGTCCCAACATTGGAACCCAGACGTTTTTCTACGCTTTCATCCAGCACGTTATCGATGCCACCAAATAATTCAAAACGATTATCTTTACCCATGGCATAGCTACCATTGATGTTGATTAACGTATAAGCATCGGTAGTTTTATCCTGACCATTTTGTAAATAGAACTGCTCACCGGTATAGACAGCACTGGCTCCTAGACGCAGAGCTTTATTGGCTGCCCAATCGATGCGGGCAGAGAGTGTGCGCTCAGGATTAAATTCAAGCTGTTTGCCACTAACTTTATTTTCCGTATCCAGTTCAGTCCAAAAAAACGTCATATCCAGATCGTCGCTAAAGCGGTAACCTAGCGTTGTTTCCAGCCCTTTGGTTTCCGCATCACTGACATTTTTGAAAGTGAAATAATCATCCTTTTGATCGTCATTAGCATCCACTGACACTTGCTGAATACGATTGGCAATATCATTAAAAAATGCAACGACTTCATAATTCATGCGATTGTTACGGCCACTGATTCCAAATTCAAAGCTATCAGTTGTTTCCGCTTCTAGCGGATGATCAGCTTTATTAAACTGCGGATGTATCGCTTGCGCACCAAGCTGTAAGCCAGCAGGCGTTTGTTTTTGAATAAACAGTTCACGTATATCTGGCACGCGGTAACCCTGCGCAAAACTGGCACGTAGATTAACGAAATCACTCATGTTTTTAACCATGCCAATTCGGAAGGTAGCCTGGCTATCTTTATTCTCTTTACGGCTACCACCTGATGAATCGGTATAGCTATCTTGACTGTATTCATCAAAACGGCCTCCTAGCGTGACATTCAAAGAATCACTCAGCTCCCATTCATCCTGAGCATAAAAAGCGGCATAGCTGACGCTTCGTTCATCAAAGCCCGGGCCTTGTGAGAAAACTGTCGCCTCACGTTTTTCATCCCGAATTTCAGCACCGGCAATAATTAAATGAGCATCATTAGCCGCCCAGGTGGCATAGGTTTCGAACGAGATAATATCCACATTGGCACTCATACCACTGGCAGCAGATTTATCTTCATTGGGATAACCAAAGTCTGCAAACTCCGACATAGTAGTGGTATTGCGTTTTTCGTAATATGAATTATAGAGTCGGAAATTAAACATCAGATCATCGCTAACATTCCAAACCGCATCAGCCGAAAGATCGAGCCGATCATTTTCATCGCGTGAACGCACTGGGACATCCCAGGAAGGAATTTTTCCTTTCAGCTTGCCGAATTTCTCAAAAAAAGAAATAGGCACGCCTGAATCAGGATCATGCCCAACAATGGGATTGGTCTTGTGTCCCGTGGGTGGACGAAAACCCATGGGGTGAAAAAACCCGCGATAGATCCCTTCACGCTCCTCCTCAAACCAGTTAAATTCTAATCCGGTGGTTAGCGCATCACTAAGATCAAACTCAACCCGGCCACCCACGGTATTAACGTCAGATTCTTCGCGATAAGTCACATCCAACAGATAGCTGTCTTTAACATTGCCGCCAACTTGAGCGCGAAAAGTATCAAACGATGACTGTACAGCAGCCACATCCGTTACCAGTTTTGCAGGATCCAGCGGCTGGGGTTTCACCGAACCATTCGCCTGCTGATAAAAAGGTTTGCCACCCGTAGGGCCATTGGGATTGAGGAAGCCGGGCGATGCAGGAACCTGGGAGGGTTTATGTCGGCTGCCACCTACTTTGGTATCGGTATTTTCTGTTTCTGTATATGGGTCGGTTCCTTGAATTGAAGCATACAGACTGTAACGAACTTTTCCTTTGCCACCACGGATATCACCATTAATATGCGTTTGTTTCGCATCACCATCGCTGTTCGCGCCCAGCCGCAGACTGACATTTCCCTGAAAACCATTTTTCGGCTTTTTGGTAATAATATTAATCACACCACCGACAGCATCCGCACCATACAATGCTGACATCGGACCTTTGACCACTTCGATACGCTCAATCATTGAGGCTGGAATGCGGTCCATATCATAAGGATTCTTTACCTCACCCGATAAACGTCTACCATCCAGTAACCACAAAGACCCCGTAGATCCCACGCCACGAATACTGACCGAACTTTTAGAGGCGCTACTCGCTGAGGGGAATGTGCCGTACTGCATAATCAACCCAGGCGTATTGCTGAATACGTCTTTAAGGGTCTGCGCACCCATTTTTTCGATTTCTTTGGCATCAATCACAATCACCGAGGCCGTAACCCCTTCCACCGGTTGTTCGGTGCGGGTTGCGGTTGAAATTACGGTGACTTCATCAAGCGTTGTGGATTGATTTTCTGCGCTGGCAATCAATGGAAAACAAAGCCCCGCCAGAGGCGCAGCACCAATCTTGTACAGATGGGATCGAAATGACATAAGTAGGTTCCTGAGTTGCAAAATATTATTATTACGATTCGTAATTATTATTACGAATCGTACGCATTTAGATTATTAATTGAATTGACATATGTCAATTTATTAATTTTCTCTGTTACCCACTATTTTCTTACAGCCAAATATTTCTTGACTACGCTAATAATAATGATTAGCATTCTCGTATACACAAATTATAACTTAGCTTTTCAGCATCGATCTCAGGAAACCCAATGTGCCTTAACTGTGAAACAACGCCCTCACTACCTAAATCTACGAAAATGCAGCGAAAGAAAATATGGGAGCTGCCTCGTCGAGTCCACTGCAGTCTGATTGGTACTTGCCTGTCATTAAAAGAGCTAAGGAAACTGAGTAGTCAAGCTGGGATAGTTCTTAGCAAAAAAGTGACCGATCATGAGCTACACACCTACTTTGTGAGTGCTGCTGACGAAAAAACGCATGTTATGAAATTGCTGCAAAAACATCTGGATCAAAAATACCGAAAAACAATTCAGAGGTCCTTAAAAGCAAATAATGACGAAGATTTTAAAACGCTTTGGAGTGAAGCCTTACAGAGTGGTAACGTTGCGGGTGCTTACTGGGCTATCTACACATCCCCATTGGTCTCTCAGAGCCTCCTAGCAGAGGTATTTGGAGAAATTCACATGCTCTCTCATCTATCGGGTGCTTCAATACGCATGGACATACAAGAGTTGAAAAAACTGCGCAAAAAAATTCCGTCAATTGAGCTTGAGCTTTCAAACACCAAAGCAGAATTCCAAAAACGAAAGGCAGAACAAGAGAAAAAAGTTCGAGGCCTTAATCGTCAGCTCGGAGCCATGCGCGTAGAAACTGAAAAACTAAACCTGTTAGAACAAAAGCTCAGTGAATTCCAACAAGGTATTGCACAATCACGCTTGCAAACCCAATTAAAAGAAACTGAAAATCAATTTGGTAAACTACAAAATTTGCTTGGATCCAATGGGAAATTAGCCGAAAAATGGGAAGCCATTGCATTACGTGAGCAAGAACAGAATTTAGTGCTCAACGCACAATTATCCGAGTTGAAGGAAGAGCGCGCCGCACTAGAGAAAACTGTTGAACAAATGCTAGAGCCTGAGTGTTCGAGCTGCTCACATTCGGATCACTGTGATGAAAACCCGGATCTACGCGGACGATGCGTGATGTTTGTTGGTGGACGCTACAAACAGAGCACTCATTTCCGCGCACTGGTTGAACGCCAGAATGGCCGGTTTATTTATCATGATGGCGGTCTTGAGAACAGCCGTATGCAGCTTGGAAAAACACTTTCGCAAGCTGATATTGTGATCTGCCCTCTCGATTGCGTTAGCCATAGCGCTATGAACACCGTTAAAAAACACTGCGAGAAAACAACTAAAGAATTAGTGCTGTTGCCCCATGCCAGCTTGTCTGCCTTTACCAAAGGACTTGCTGGAATCACTCAACAGTAAAACCCGAGTTCAAACCCAGCCAGCCAGCGCACCTCTCCTCAGCGTCAGCCAGCCAGTGGTTTTTTAATTTAAAAAAATCATGCATATGCCAACTAATCAATCATCGCGCTCGACTGAAAACCAGAAGTCACCTAGCGTTAAACCTATCCCAAGAATCAGCAGTCAACAGTTATTCCAAGGAAGAAATGAAATAATCATTGAACACTCCAGTCAGGAATATCGTCTTCGAATTACTCGTCAGGGAAAATTAATTCTAACCAAATAACTTATGTCTAG
>CAZUAW010000190.1:0-4932 GCA_964618535.1 uncultured Thiotrichales bacterium | reverse complement strand
CTAGAATGGTGAGCTAATGTCAATGGAAGAAATACTATAAAACTGTGATCAATCTCACAGAAAAACCGAGGGCAAGGAGTGGATAATGAATTCGTAATATACGAAATTACTCCGAATTCAGGAATAGTTCCGTTGATAAGTAAGTTCAGGGGAAATTTATGACGCACCGAATATTTGAAAAATCAGAATCGGTTGAGCGGCAAGTGTTATTAAAAAAAAGGATTTGGGCGAGCGCTCTAACAGCGCTTGTAATCACAGCTAGCAGCCAGATCATGGCTGTCGAATCAACGGATGATCAGCTCTTGTCACCCAACCCAGTTATCACTGTTATCGAGCAGAATTTGAGTCCGTTGTCTTATGCGACGACGATTGCACACAGTGCCGCACGTTTTGCTAGTCCGTTAGCTGCACAGGTAGGCGCATCGCTGGCGGTTGGTGATCAGCTCCAAAGCAGTGGTGGCTCAATGCTACAAATTAGCTGTGGGGATGGCTCACAAATCAGCCTCTCTGGGTCGTTTAACGTGAGCGTAATCTCTGCCGCCGCAAGCCGTTGTGCATTTGAACTTTCGCAAGGTAACCTTGTGGCAGAAGCCAATGGTAATGTGCTGGTGAAATCTAATGGCTCAGTCTTTAATTCGGCTGGATCAGTGACCAATATACAGGTCTCTGGCGCGACGCAGACGCAGACGCCAACTCAGCGGTGGCAGGTTAATCTGGGACAAGCGAGCCTGAGTGTTGCTGGGACAGCTTACACACTCGCGCAAAATACCGGCATGAAGTTATCTGGCGCGAGTTTGACGAGCACTACGCTTACTGCCAATGACAATGCAAAATCGGCGAATGTTCTGGCTCGTCTCAATGCAACCAAGACGGCTGGCAGTCGAGCAGACATCACCAGTAACTACACCACTGCCAGAAATCAATATTTGCGACTCTTTGGTGGGCAAGCGGTGATAGCATCCAGTGCGCTGTCTGCGCCAGAGCGTGCTATGGATGAACAGCAGCTGGGCATAGAATCTGCCGCAGACATTACCGATTTATCATCATTGGTAACCCATAGTGGACCCATTGTTGGAAATGATGTCAGGCGTGAAACCTGGCAGCTACAAAACCAAGGCCTCGCAATTGGCAGCTCAATATCGACTCAGGTAGAGCTTCCTGAGACCGTTGGGTTCATTCCAGCTGGTGCAATAACAAGAGATTTTTAAGGCTCGACACCGTCGATAAAAAAGCCGGCATAGTCGCCGGCTTTTTTGTGCCTGAATTTTTCAGGTTGTAATCTACAACGATAATCCCCATTGTAATACCGTCTCCTAACCTCATTGAATCCGTGCCCTTACTATTTCTTTTTATTGTAGTCCCCGTCATAGAAATTTATCTGCTGATTAAAGTGGGTAGTGCAATCGGCGCTTTGCCGACCATTTTGTTGGTTGTGGTGACAGCCATTGTGGGAACAATGCTGTTAAAACAACAAGGTCTGGCAACTTTAAATCGTTACCAGCAAAACCTCATGCAGGGGAAAATTCCCGCGCAGGAGCTGGTCGAAGGGTTAGCGCTTGTTTTTGGTGGTGCGCTATTGCTAACACCAGGATTCTTTACCGACATTATTGGTTTTCTTTGCCTCATCCCTCTGACACGTCAAACCATCATTCGCTGGATAATGAAGCGTGCTCAGTTTAAATTTTCTGGTGGGATTGGGGCCGCCGGCTCAGTACCTCCTCAGCAGCGGGATGTTCCACCAGCCAGTGGTCGCACCATAGAAGGTGATTACAGTGTCAAGGATCAAGACCTTGATTAGTAGCAGATTGTCTAATCGCTAACTAAAATCCTAGAATACTACGTGCGCTGATCGATTAGCAGCTTTAGTCCTTGCGCATAAGATTGTTTTGCCGCTTCTTGTTCACCCAGATGACTCTCAAGATCAGCCAATGTTTGCCATGCCATTGCTGAGGGTTTCACATTGATGCTTTCGCGTAACAGGCTGCGAGCCTTTCCCCACAGTTTGGCGCTGGTGCTAAGGCGTGCGGCAGCGGTGAGCAAGACGGGGTTGTCTGGTGTTTTTTCCAGCCACTGGCCGGTGTGCATGAGCGCTTGTTGAGGATTTTTTAATTTGAGAGATCCGTAGGTTTCCAACAATCTATTGTCAAGGTTCTGGTTGAGCGATTTACGCAGCAGTTGCTCCGCTTTTTCTGATTCGCCAAAGCGGATTAAAGCCTTGAAGTAATGTTGAGCCAGCTGTGGCTGGTTACGTGAATCTTTGCTCAGGCTTTGCCAGATGGATTCGGTCTCTTTCAGACTATCAGTTTGGCGCAGCTGGGCCGCGTAAGTAGCGGTTTCAAATTTTAGCAGTTCTTTTTCGGTTACTGTCTGTTGTTTACGAAGGTCGGGGATTAGCGTTTTAAGTGCATCCCAGTTTTTCATTTCGTAGTGCAAGCGTGCCAGCAATTTTTTAACGAAACGATGCTTGGGGGCTTGGCTCTCCAGATGTTGAAGTGTTGCCAGTGCCTCCTCAAACTGTTTTGAGCGAATTTGTAACTCAGCTTGCGCAAGACCGATAGCAACTTCTGCTTTGGGATCAGACTGGCTCGCCATGCGTAAGTAGTCATCACGTCGATCAGGGTTTTCCTGGCGTTGTGCTGCATGTGCTGCGGCAAGATAACTGAGTACCGGAAGATCACTATTCCCAGCTGAGCGAACGAGGTGTTTCTCAGCTTTTTGCCAGTTACCCTCAGCCATTTCAATTAATCCTTGGAGCAGCCCTTTGCGAGAGTTGGTAGATTTGCGATTGGCATTTAGTTTTTTCAGTCCAGCAGGAGTGCGTCTTAGTCCTAGCAAAAAGCGAATCAGTAAATAACTGAGAAAAAACAGCAGCAGCAGCGCAACCAAAAAATCTATCAAGGGCAATTCGATGCTAGATTTACCATAACTCAGCAGCACGTACCCAGGCTCGGTTACTGCCAGATTAGCAATGACGACTGCGACTAGAAGAATCGCAAACAGTGTCAGCAAAAATTTCATGCGGAACCTGCTTGGTGCAGAAGTGCGCGCAGAATCGACTGGGTTTCTTCAAGATTCGGTGGTGGTGGAAATACGTTATCGAGGGTTAAGTTATCCAGTGCAAGCAGAATCGGCTGTTGTTGCTCTGCCTGCAAATGCGTGACTACCCACTGTCGAATTGACACTTGCGCATGTTTGAATGCGGTTTGATTATCTTGTTGTAGCGCTAACTTGAGACCTTCCATGCGGAGTTGCAGGATGCTCATGTTCTGCCAGTCTATGGTATTTTTATTGAGTGCGTTCAGAGGTTGATCGTGGTGGCGAACGCGGAAACGTTTGAGCAGACTATTTTGTAGTGATGCCTTGAGCGATGGAGATGCGTCGTTGTTTTCCGCTAATTGAGTCTCACCAGTATCGAGTGCCACTTTGGGCTGGCTGGCTGCTGGCGTTGGTGCCAGTTTGCTAATTTCGTTGTTCAGCGCCTCTAAAGCATCCAAAGGGTTGTTCTCTTGATAATTTTCCAGCATTCGAATGTCATCATTGAGCCTTCTGGAAAGTGCTTCAAAAGAGGCATCGCCCAGTTTTGCCAAGCGTGATTGCGCTGTTTGTAAGGCAGCGACTGCAGTGCCACGGTCGCGCATGAATGCCAGCCGGTCAGCGGCAATCTGAATTAAATATTGAATACCCGCGAGTGACCAGTCACGTTTACTGCCATTGGTCTGGCTACGGATCAAATTGAGGTTATCTTCAAGCTGCTGCTGGCGTTGATCAAGTGATTGCAGTGCTTGAGCTGATTCGTTTACCGATGCATTAACGTGGCCGAATTTCTCATCCAGTTGAGCGGCAAGATCTGCTGTTTTCGTGCTCAGTGATTCTTCAATGGTTGCAGCGCTATCAGCATCATTGTGTTGCTGGGTTGAATTTTGATTGTAAAGATAGTATCCCGTACCAATACCACCCAGAGACAGAAGCAGCGCAGTGCCACCAAGTAAGGTTGCCAGCGATGAGCCTTTAGTTTTCGTGGGTGTTTCAGCCGCCTCGTTTTCCTCCATAATTTCAGATTCAGGTAGGTCTTCTACGCCATTTTCTTCGTTCAACACGGCTTCGGCTGCCTGTTTGATGGTGTCCTCGGAAAGTTCTGGGTGGTTGGTTTTATCGGTCATATTTTTTGCCTTAAGGGTGCCCTTAATTCCGAGGTAACTTTTGTAACGCTGCAAACATGGAAATGTCTCCCGGGTCTTTTGCAGCAATGGCGGTTTGTTGAAAACCCAGTTCAGCGCATATTTCTGCAATTCTGCTGCTACCTGTGACAATCGGCAACCGCTTTAATGCTGGCGCTAGTGTACCAATCATTGAGACAAAATTGCGCGCAGCATCGCCACTGGTAAATGTAATGACGGCTTTTTTGGGTGTGACTAAAACGGGATCGAGCAATTGCGTATCATTTTTGGGGATAGCGCGACGATAGATTTCAGCTTTTTGTACGTAGGCTTCACGTGCGCGCAAGGTCTCGGCAAGCAGATTTCTCCCACCAGCTCCAGAGACGATAAGTATTGTTTGACCCTTGACATTTTGTAGCTCGGGGAGTGCCAAGAGTGCTTCACTGGTGGCTTCGCTTTCTGGCGCGATGATATTTTTTTGTCCAGCGGCCTGCAATGCTTTTGCGGTGGCTGTTCCAACAGCGAATAGTTTTCCACTCAATGTTTTGGGTGGAGGTGCCACTGCAACGGCGTTGGGGCTGATATAAATGACATAGTCATACTCAGCGATTTCCACTAATAATGCTTCAGCCGCACCCGCTGAAACCTGAATTTCTATGCTTGGAAATCCAATTACTTTGCCTCCGGCTGCCTCTACATCAGAGCAAAACGCAGTGGCTTGATGTGCGGGTCGAGTGACAATGACAATTCGGTCTTTGAGTGTGGGAGTAGTCAA
>CAZUAW010000189.1:0-4944 GCA_964618535.1 uncultured Thiotrichales bacterium | reverse complement strand
TTTTTGCAGGCACCTGGCAATAGCGCGACGCGTCTTTCTTGAGCCTTGATTTCTTTTGGAACGCCTATATTATTAGAGTCTGCCATAGTGCTAATATCCCGTTCTTTTTTGTACATGATTTTCGGTTCCATTAGTTTAACAGGGGCCTAACTAACGTATTTTGGAGTAATTCAGATGAGCGACGTCAAACATGCCAAGCTTTTAATTCTCGGTTCCGGGCCTGCCGGATACACCGCTGCCGTTTATGGCGCACGAGCCAATCTCAATCCTGTGATGATTACAGGCATGGAACAGGGCGGGCAGCTGATGACGACCACAGATGTTGATAACTGGCCGGGCGATAACGACGGTGTGCAAGGGCCTGAGCTGATGGAGCGGATGCAAAAACATGCTGAGCGTTTCGACACTGAAATTATTTTTGATCAAATACATACTGTGAAGCTGGAACAGGCGCCATTCACTTTGATCGGTGATTCAGGCACTTATACTTGTGATTCGCTGGTGATCTCCACTGGCGCATCGGCTATGTATCTGGGGCTAGAATCCGAAGAAGCATTCAAGGGCAAGGGTGTTTCAGCTTGCGCGACTTGCGATGGGTTTTTCTATCGGGGTAAAAAAGTTGCAGTCATCGGCGGCGGAAATACAGCGGTTGAAGAAGCTTTGTATCTATCTAATATTGCATCTGAAGTGGTGCTGGTACATCGCCGTGATGCGCTGCGTTCAGAAAAGATTCTGCAAAGCGAGCTGTTTGAAAAAGAAAAGAACGGCAATGTCACCATCATGTGGGACAGCGTGCTGGATGAAGTGCTGGGAGATGATACTGGTGTGACTGGTATGCGGGTTAAAAGTGTAAAATCTGAAGAGACTCAGGATATTGATTTGCATGGTGTTTTTATTGCCATTGGGCATAAACCGAATACCGGTATTTTTGAAGGTCAGCTGGAAATGAACGGCGGCTATATCAAGGTGCAAAGCGGAATTGAAGGCAACGCCACGGCGACTAGTGTGCCGGGTGTGTTTGCTGCTGGTGACGTGATGGATCATGTCTATCGTCAGGCAGTGACTTCAGCAGGAACGGGCTGTATGGCCGCTCTGGATGCAGAAAGGTATGTCGATCAATTGCATAAATGATGTGAGAATTCCTTTCACTCGCTGACTTTGATTCCGGTGTTCGCTGGATTGATAGCGGCTAGCTAAATTCTGATAGAAAAATTAAGCCATAGATATGTTAAATTATCTCTATCTATGGATACTCTTTTTTGGCTAGACGACGATAAGTCAAACAGTGAATTCCCACCGGTTAGTCATGCGCTAAAGGATCCGGAGGGCTTACTTGCAGCGGGTGGAAACCTAACACCTGAGCAGTTGATGAGCGCCTATAGCAAAGGTATTTTCCCTTGGTTTGAAGAGGGTCAGCCGATTCTTTGGTGGTCACCCGATCCTCGCTGTGTCATTTACCCTACTCAAATTCGCAT
The DNA here is from genome assembly GCA_964618535.1 of uncultured Thiotrichales bacterium. GTDB lineage: Bacteria > Pseudomonadota > Gammaproteobacteria > UWMA-0217 > UWMA-0217 > HyVt-560. The sequence continues at coordinate 3,469 of CAZUAW010000189.1, read as the reverse complement.
CAGTCGTAGCCTCAAAAAAACCCTGCGTAATAAACCCTATAAAGTAACTTTTGATACTGTTTTTGCCGAGGTCATCGAGGCTTGTTCCGAGCCGCGCCGTGGCTCGGTTGGTACCTGGATCACTGACGATATGAAGGCAGCCTATCTGCGTTTATTTGAGCAGAAAAAAGCCCATTCGGTCGAAATATGGAATGATGATGGTGCGCTGGTTGGCGGTCTGTATGGTATTTTGCTCGATAAGGTTTTTTCGGGCGAGTCGATGTTTAGCCGCGAACGAGATATGTCAAAAGTGGCGTTGATCTATCTGGCTGAATGGTTGAAAGCTAGACAGATAAATTTAATAGATTGTCAGCTGCCTAATCCGCATCTTGAAACACTGGGTGCCGTGCTGATTCCCAGGCAGAAGTTTGTACAGGACTATCTACAGTTATGAGAGATTTCACTAGGCTTATTGGACAAACTACCTTGATCGAAGGGAAAAGGCTGCGTGTTATCGAGGTGTTGGTAGATGAAGAAATGGTAATTCTGGAAAATGCTTCTGATGAAACTGAGTTGCAGGAAAATCAGTTTGGCAATATTCAGCGCCGCAGTCGCAAAAACTATCCTATTCCTTTCTACAGCAGTCTAGGTGACGATACGCTTCACCCTGTAATTCAACTGTTGTTTGATTCTGAATGAAATATTGAGTGCGAGAGGTATATAATCTGGCTATGTCAAAATCCAATTTTAAATCTACCGCTAGCCGTAACTTACTGGCTACAATGGTGATAACGTTGATCGCGATGGCTGCGTTGCTATTCTTGTTTCGCGGCCCAATTGTTGAAATCTATTTTTACCAGAAAATTACGACCACTGCAATTGTACTTAACGGCATCATCGCGGCGCTGTTTTTATTCGGCATGTTTAGATTAATTCTGCTGCTGATGCATTATCGGCGTGAAGAGCTGGCGATAGGCGATTTCATTCAGTTTTTGGCTCAAAACAAGCCAGGTCAGTCACCAGAGATTAACCCGGACTCGATGATTGCACATCGTTATATGTCGATGTCCAAATCCTGGCGAGAGGGGGTAACGCCCAACCATGCGGCACTCTCGCAAGTGATGATTGCGGAAGAAAGTACTCGGGGCAACTCACCTAAATTTATCAATAATATTCTCATCCTGGCAGGTGTTTTTGGCACGATGGTCTCACTCTCGATTGCCCTGTTCGGCACCTCCAGTTTATTGCAGACATCGAGTGGTGACGCTAGCGGCATTAATCTGGTTGTTGAAGGGATGTCGACGGCACTTTCCACCACCATAACCGCCATCGTTTGTTATGCTTTTTTTGGTTTTTTTCTATCTCGCACACTGATTGCGAAAACACGTATTTTGACTGCAGTAGAAAGTATTACCACCGACTATTTAATGCCCAGATTCAAAATTAAAACAGACAACGTGACTGAAGAATTAGCCGTATTGGTCAATTCACTGCAAGAGGTAGTGAAAAACATGCTGGTTGCCCAAAATGATCAACGCGGCAGCGAAGATGCAATGCGCAGAGCCATTATCGATCATGATAATCAAATGTCTGAAATGACGCAGCAGATGAATGACATCCGACAAATCATGCTGCGCGGATTCCGACTCGGCGAGTAGTGTGGAACACTCATTCCCTGATTTACGTGCAGATCATTCCCCTGTAGAAGATACTCAAGAAAGCTTCTGGCCATCTTTTGCCGATATCATGATGGTGGTGGTGATGATTTTTCTTATCTCTACCGCATTTCTAATTATTCGAAACTGGGGTTTAACGCAGGAATTAACCCAAACAATTGAGTCTGAGCAGCAAGCCACCCAACAAGTGCAAACAACCTTAGAAGAAAACCTTACGCTGGAAGAACGCCTTGCTGCACTGGAGAATTTATTGTCAGTTTCTCAGCTACAGAACATGCGAACTGAGGATGAAAAAGAGAAAGTTGTAGAAGAACTTAAAACTCTGGTTGAACAGCTAACACGCTCTACTGATGTAGCGGCAACGCTTGAGACTCGATTAGAAGATAAAACCAAAGAAATTCAGGCGCTAATTTCCAAACTGGATTTGTTGGATAAAGAGTTTAAACAGGCGCAGCAGGAAGTCATTGGGAAAAATGAAAAAATTATCGCTCAAGAAAAAGATTTAGCTTCTTCTCGGAAAGCTATTGTTGGCCTTGAGGCTGCCAGAGATCAACGTAATAAGGCGGTGGATCAGGCACAGTCTCAAATCGTCCTCAGCGAAGAGTCGCTGGCGCTGCTGCGTGAAGAATATGTCGAGCTCCAGTCCAAGTATGACAAGTTGGTTCGGCCCGCCAGAACCACCAAAGGAAAGTATGTGGTGTCATTGCGCTATCAGCGCAACAATGGCGCGGATGTGATCGAGCTAAAAACACCCAAAAATAACGCCTTTGAAAATCACTCCCTTAAGCAGCTTCATGAGATCCTAGCTGGGCTGAAAGAAAAATACGGAGAAGCGCTGTATATCCGAATTATTTTCCCCGATAACAATAAGCTCACCTATAAAGAGGCCTGGGGATTCACCAACGACATTCTCAACCAGTACGATTATTACTATCAGAAACGGTAAAAATCCCAACTAAACCTTCTGGAATGAGCTTTTCCTTCTTATTTTGAGGTGAGATTTCACAGGCGTTAAAGATTAAAAGCTCCATAAAACGCTACCTTTTGTCTAAAAGTGTGAGCTAGGTCCTTTGCAGGGATCAGACAGTCGCAAGATTTCAGACTTACCTTACAAAGGTTTTATTAAGCACTTGAATAAGCCGAAGTTCTCGTCTGTATTAGAATTTGTCTAAATAATGAACAGTGTAAAACTCTTATATTTTGCGCCATTTATGTTGCCAAAATACGACAAAATTTAGCTCAGATTTGTTTGACAGAAGTCAGTTCCTAGACTAAAACATTATATCTGGACACAAAGTTTTAGCGTTATTTTGAGTGTGTTGTTATTTAAATCCAAGCTTGAATTAGCCAAACTTTTTTAAGTCCTGCTTTATACCAAAGGAGAAATTAGAAAACAGTAATAATCTGAAATACACCAAAGCACTAATCCCCTTTTAGGAATCTAGTCATTTTGCTGCTACTCACAAAAAGACCTTGGGGTTCCTGTGAAGGCTATTGGAGATAACCATGCAGATGAAACAATTATTGTCGAAAAGCGCTAACTTGCGAATGGGTAAATGGAATAATAAACGAGACAAAATGGAATTTTTAGACGCTTCAAAGACGTTAAAATTGGAACTTAATCCAGGTCGCCACACACCTGGTTTTATGAAAAAAGTTTTACAGGTTTTTAAATCAGTCGGTAATGGACTGGAAAATCAATTTAAATCACCAATGAAAAGAGACGTTCACTACTAAGCGCTCATTACTAAGCGCTCATTACTAAAGGTTCACTACTAAAGGTTCACTACTAAAGATTTAATCGTTCTTTTCAT
>CAZUAW010000188.1:0-4957 GCA_964618535.1 uncultured Thiotrichales bacterium | reverse complement strand
TTTTTATCATGGAGTCTTTCCCGCTCTTTTAGCGGGAAAGATCCACCCTTTTAACCTCGAGCCTTACTTCGTGGTGTTTGTTACTTTTTACAAAAACATTCAAAAATTTATTTTTATTCCCAATTTAATGCGCCGCCAGTTTGGTATTCCGTAACTCTGGTTTCGAAGAAGTTCTTTTCTTTTCTGATGTTGGCTTGTTCATCGAGCCAGGTCAGGGCGCATTCTGCGCCGGGGAAGGGTTCTTCTATGTGGAGTTGTCGGGCGCGGCGGTTGGCGATGAAGCGGAATTGTTCGATGTGGTTTTCTTTGCTGTAGCCGAGGATTGGGTCTTTTAATAAGTAATTGGCATAGCCGGTTTCGGCGGCTTCGGCTTCGTCCCACATGTCGCGCAGGGCTTTGGGATCGAGCGTGACTTTGTTTTCTTTGTGGATTTCATTAACCACGCGAATACCGAATGAGGCATGCAGGACTTCATCACGCATGATGTATTGCAGTTGCTCGGCGGTGCCTTTCATGAGGCCACGGCGTTGCAGTGAAAAGATCGGTGAAAAGCCGTTGTAGAACCAGGTGCCTTCAAATACGCCAGCGAAGAAGGTATAAGCGAGCACAAAGTTATTGAGTTCGTCCTGATTGGTCAGGTCGATGTCGGAACGCAATACAGAATCAAGGCGGCGGTTTGCCATGCTGATTTTTGCGTTGATTTCTGGGACGACTCGGTAGCGGTTGTAGATTTCGCTCTGATCCAGCCCGATAGATTCGATGCAGTGCTGGTAGGTCCAGGTGTGCATGGCTTCTTCAAAAACTTGGCGCGCTTGATAGATTTGTAGCTCAGGTGCGGTCATTTTCTCCATTACCGCCAGACCGATGTTACGCATGGCGAGGATGTCGGAGGTGGTCAGGTAGGAGAGGACGTTTTCGTAGACGTGGCGTTCTTCCAGCGTGAGTTTGTGCTGGTAGTCATGAACGTCTTGCGCCATCGCGATGTCCAGAGGCGTCCAGTGATTTTTGTTGGCATTGAGGAAGTATTCCCAGGCCCAGGGGTAGCGAAAAGGCGCGAGCTGATTAATATCGGCCTGACCGTTGATGATGCGTTTATCTTCAGCGCGAATGGGCGCTGTAGAGGTTAATTTGGTTTGTTTTTTGAGGTTCTTCTGACGCGTTTCAGCGAGCAATTGCTCTTGATTAAGCTTGTCTAATGCGCCTTTAACCACTGGGAAAGGACTGGATTTTTCTGCTGGCTGAGCGGGCTTGGTTTCTTCTTGCTGGAGTTCTGGCTGAGTCGGTGCTGGTGTAATAGTACCGCTGAGTGGATCGTCCCAATTGAGCATGTTGTATTCCTCTGTGTGTTCGTGTGGTTGTTGGTGCATTCGGAAGGCGCGCTGCCGATTGACCATGTCTCTTGTATGTCTGATGTGGCGCAGATCGCTGGTGTGATGATTGAGCCGTCTAATCATTTAAAAAAACCTCAGTTAGCCAGGCTGGTGTGAGTGGTGGTGGTAGTGGTGTGAGTTAAGCCGCAGCAACGAGGAATAGCGTTTCTATTCCGGCGTGATGCAACTCGGCTAAACACCGCCAAAGGGGTGCGGCTCGCAATAAAGCGGGGTTTACCTAGCTGGTGTAGATCACGTTTAATCGCTATGAATATCATTCAACTCACCCTTTAATTAAGAATAAACACCCGGCCTACTGACACGCATCGCAGTCTGGATCGAGTATCGAGCACGCTGCGGGAGCGGCTGATCCCACTGGTTTGCTACTCTTGGCACTGCCACCTTTACTGCTGTCTGCTGATTTCTCGACGTGGGTCGCTCCGAGTGAACGGAGGTAGTAAGTGGTTTTGAGGCCACGTACCCAGGCGAGTTTGTAGAGGAGATCCAGCTGCTTACCAGAAGGCTCTGCCATGTAGAGATTCAACGATTGGCCTTGATCGATCCATTTTTGGCGACGACTGGCAGCTTCAATTAACCAGCGTGAATCAATCTCAAACGCGGTGGCATATTTAGCTTTGAGATCTTCTGGAATACGGCTAATTGGCTGCGCGGAACCATCGTAGTATTTGAGATCGTTGACCATCACATCGTCCCAAAGATTGAGGGCTTTCAAGTCGCTGACCAAATACGGATTGACCACGGTAAATTCACCTGAGAGGTTGGATTTAACAAACAGGTTCTGATAGGTCGGCTCAATGGATTGGCTGACGCCGCAGATATTGGAAATAGTCGCGGTTGGCGCAATCGCCATGGTGTTGGAATTGCGCATACCGACTTTCTTGATGCGCTTGCGCAGACCGTCCCAATCCATTTTTCGGCTGTCATCAACTTCGAAAAATTTGCCACGCTCTTTAGCAAGTTTATCCAGCGAATCAATGGGCAAAATACCCTGGCTCCACAGAGAACCGTCGAACGAGGTGTATTTGCCGCGCTCTTCCGCCAGATTAGTCGAGGACTGGATGGCGTAGTAGCTAACCACTTCCATCGCGTTGTCTGCAAACTCGACCGCTTCTTCCGAGGCATAGGCCAGATTGAGCTTATAGAGCGCATCCTGGAATCCCATGATGCCTAGCCCTACGGGGCGATGCTGTAGATTAGAATGACGTGCTTGCGGCACCGAATAGTAGTTATAGTCGATAACGTTATCCAGCATCCGCATGGCAGTGGAGATGGTTTTCTCCAGTTTCTCCATGTTGAGGCCATTTTCATCCACATGCGCTGCGAGATTCACTGAGCCGAGGTTACACACAGCGATTTCGTCATCGTTGGTATGCAAGGTAATTTCGGTACACAGGTTGGAAGAATGCACTACGCCAGCATGTTGATTGGTATAGCGGATATTGCAAGGATCTTTGAACGTGACCCAGGGATGCCCAGTTTCAAACAACATGCCAAGCATCTTGCGCCACAGATCAACTGCTTTGACGCGACGAAATATATCCAGTTCACCGTTATCGGCCTTGGCTTCGTAAGCTTCGTATTTTGCGCGGAAGGCTTTGCCGGTGAGTTCGTGTAATTCTGGCGTTTCATTGGGAGAGAACAGCGTCCACTCTTTGTCTTCAGCAACGCGCTCCATGAACAAATCTGGAATCCAGTTAGCGGAGTTCATGTCGTGGGTACGACGGCGCTCATCACCGGTATTTTTACGCAGCTCAATAAAGTCTTCGACGTCTATATGCCAAGTTTCCAGATAGGCGCACATGGCGCCCTTGCGCTTGCCGCCCTGATTCACCGCTACTGCTGTGTCATTAGCGACTTTGAGGAATGGCACGATGCCTTGTGACTTGCCGTTGGTGCCTTTGATGTGCGCACCCATGCCGCGAACGCGGGTCCAATCGTTGCCCAAACCGCCAGCAAACTTGGAGAGCATCGCATCATCTTTAATCGCGCTGAAAATTCCATCGAGATCATCTGGCACGGTAGTCAGATAACAGGAAGACAGCTGGGGACGTAGCGTTGCGGAGTTGAACAACGTCGGGGTACTACTCATAAAATCGAAACTGGAAAGCAGATTATAGAATTCGATGGCTCGCTCTTCACGATTGATTTCGTTAATCGCCAAACCCATAGAGACACGCATGAAAAACGCCTGTGGTAATTCAAAACGGGTGCCACCTTCGGTGTGGATAAAGTAGCGGTCGTAGAGAGTTTGCAAGCCGAGATAGGTGAAATTCTGATCACGCTCTGACTTGAGCGCGGCAGTAATCTTTTTCATATCATATTCGAGCAACTTGCTATCCAGCAGCTCCAGCTCAATGCAGCGTTGCACATAGGATTTGAAATAGCTGGGATAGAGCTTACCCATTTGCTGCTGCGTCGCTTCGGTAGGTTTGCCACTAATGAACGTCAGTGCTTCGTGACGCATGTTATCCATCAGCAAACGTGCCGCAGCGTATGAATAATTGGGGTCACGGTCGATCAGCGAACGACCACTCAGGCAGATGGCGGTACGCAAATCTTTATCAGCCATGCCGTCAAAGACGTTATGCAGCGTGTCTTTAAGAATTAAATCAGCATCGACACCATCAAGACCTTTAGCGGCTTCTTTAATAATTCTGGTAAGACGCTTTTGATCCAGCGGATGCTTGCTACCATCTGCAGCAATAATTTGTAGTTCAAACTCTTTTTCCTTAGCGCCTTTTTTACTTGCCTCATCAGCACGTTTCTCTGATTGCTTTTCACGATAGAGGACATAGTCGCGAGCAACCTTGTGCTCACCATTGCGCATCAATGCCAGTTCGACCTGATCTTGGATTTGCTCGATGTGAATCGTGCCACCTTCATTGACATGGCGTAACAGCGTATCGACAACTTGCTCGGTGAGCGCATCAACAGTCTCATGCACTCTGCCGGATGCGGCAGCTTTACCACCTTCAACGGCAAGAAATGCCTTGGTCATCGCGACGCGGATTTTGGTTTCGTCAAAGGCGGTAACTTTGCCATTACGACGAATAACTCGATAGCCTGATCCTGCTTCTGCTGGAATTTCGGCATGCTCCTCAGTGGTGGTGTGTGTGGTAACTGAAGACGTGGCTTGCTCTGGAACTACTTGCATGAATCCTCCTTTTAATGATTTGAATGCTTGCTTTATGTGTATCGCGATAATGCAGCGCACCGATCACGAAAAACAGCAATCAAGCCAACTGATATACGACTATTTCCGTAAAATTAGATTTAGTCTTCCATAACTCTGCAATACTATAAGATGTGTTCACTGTGACCGTCAAGCACAATATAGTGTGTATAAGCCTTGTAATACTATGTGGGACAACTGTGGATAAACTGTGTCTGAACCGATGAATAAAGCCTGCGAATTCACCACACACCAAGTAGTGATTGGCTTTGTGGGAACCACTTATCCCCAACTACAAACCACAGATCGGGAAATTCACCTTTATTCACACCGCATCGGTTTAACCCGAATGATTCATAAACCGCTCACCCAGAGGTAATACCTGAGTGCAGAG
>CAZUAW010000187.1:2906-5007 GCA_964618535.1 uncultured Thiotrichales bacterium | reverse complement strand
ATGCTCAGCCACAGTTGAAATTGGCAGGCGCGGTGATTCGACGGTTTGATGATAGGCTAACTAAATCTTTCATCACTGAAATAAAGCCACATCAACAAACGTACAAATGGACGTTGGGCAAACCCTTGCAAATTCAATCGCTAGGGATTTGGCTTGACCCTGAATTAATACTCAATCAATTTAGCGAGTTTGATACGGCGACAGAATTGACAGTTCAATTTAGACAGGGTGGCGAGCAATTTAAACCCGCTGGTAATTCACATCATCGTAAGCTCAAGCAACTATTTCAGCTGTGGCGCGTACCTGTTTGGAAGCGCGACATCATTCCTCTTGTATACTGCCAAGATCAATTAATTGTTGTATGGGGTTATGGCTGTTCTCGCTGAGATAATATATTCAATGCGCTACACAATTGGAAAAACCAATATGAAAATAAAATCTGCTTTTTTATTAACCGCCAGTTTTATGTTCTGGATGATGTCATCGCAAGCGATGGCAAACCAGCTGGCAAACAATGCCTCGCCTTATCTGGCAATGCATGGCAATGATCCAGTTGATTGGCATGCCTGGGGGCCAGAAGCGCTTAAAAAAGCCAAAGACCAGGATAAAATGTTATTCGTTTCAATTGGATATTTTGCCTGTCATTGGTGTCACGTTATGCAGCGTGAAAGCTATGCCGATAAAGAAGTGGCAAGATTATTAAACAAGCATTTTATTTCAATTAAAGTGGATCGCGAGCTCAATCCGGTACTGGACGAGCGATTAATTGACTTCGTACAAGCCACCGCGGGTAGAGCAGGGTGGCCATTGAACGTTTTTATTACGCCAGATGGGTATCCAGTAATCGGCATGACTTACGTGCCGCGCGTAAACTTTACTGAGTTGATTGAAAAGCTTCAAGATAGCTGGAAAAAAGAACGCGCTACGCTGACCCAAGCAGCAATAGAAGTTGATGATTTACTGGCAGTTGCAAGAGAAGGCGAAAACGTCGCGTTAGAGTTGCCACTACAAGAAATGCAAGCTGCAATGGTCTCTATGGGGATGCAATTTGCAGATAAATTACAAGGAGGGTTTGGTGAGCAAACCAAGTTCCCAATGGCACCGCAGCTTTCCGCAATGCTGGAAGCTTATGCGCAAAAACCGCAACAAGAGCTGGGCGAATTCTTGCAATTAACGCTGGATCAAATGTCGCAACGCGGGCTGTATGATCATGTCGGCGGAGGGTTTTTTCGCTACACCACCGATCCAGGTTGGGACACACCACATTATGAAAAAATGCTTTATACCAGCGCCATGCTGGTGCCGATATTTTATCGCGCAGCGGATATTTTTAAACGACCTGAATATGTAGATATTGCGACACGATCCTTACACTATATGCTAAACGAAATGCGTGGTAAGGATCACGCCTTTATTTCCAGTCTGTCGGCGATTGATGATCAGGGCGTTGAAGGCGGTTATTACTTATGGGATAAAAAAACACTCAAACAGCACTTTAATAAAGAAGAAATGGAATTTGTAACTGCGGTTTGGGATTTGCTCCGCGAGCCGACACCAGCAGAGGGCATATTGCCGCATGAATCTTTTGATCGTGCCAATATTAAAGATGTATTTAGCCTTGATGATGCCGCATTAAATCAACGGCTGGTAAAAATAAGAGCTAAATTAAAATCGGTACGTGATCAATCACGAGTGATTCCAAAAGACGATAAGCGATTGACCGGTTGGAATGGCCTGGCGCTGGCAGCTTTGGCGAGCGGCAATGATGTGCATCCTGAATTTAAGCAAGCGGGAAAACAGCTTTATCAATTTATAGACACCCAGTTGTGGCGTAACGGTGAATTGGTTAAGGCCATAGATAAACAGGATCGCTCATTAGGTAAGGGTGGCTTGTTTGATTATGCTGCGGTTGCTTATGGTATCGCGCGTTGGGCTGAAACAAACAACAACGATACCGCGATGGGGCTGGCGCATAAAATTATCAATGCAGGCTGGGATAAATTTTATTCTATTAAAGGCTGGCGACAGAGTGAAGAGGAATTGCTGCCAAACCCTGTGTATCAGCGACATATCCGAGATGGAGCGTTGCCCTCATCAGAAG
>CAZUAW010000187.1:0-2806 GCA_964618535.1 uncultured Thiotrichales bacterium | reverse complement strand
AGATTTATTTGTCGAAAGTCTGAGATTACAAAACAAGCAACGCTCAAAAGAGCGATCATGAAGATAAAAATATGAGTAAATATAATGATATTTAAACAACTCTTTGAAGCGGATTCATGTACCTACACGTATCTTTTAGGATGCGAGGAGACGGGTGAGACCGTTTTAATTGATAGTGTGATAGATACTGTGGAGCGTGATCTTGAGGTAATACATAGCCTCGGATTAAAACCAACTTACACGCTTGAAACACATATTCATGCGGATCATTTAACCGGCGCAAGAAAAATGAAAGCGATGGCTGCAACACAGATTGTTGTGCCTAAAATGGATCAAATTCGTTGCGCTGATAAGGGTGTGGAAGAGGGACGTGTTTTTAAGGTAGGTAATTTGCAAGTACATCCACTATTTACACCTGGACATACTGATACTCACCATGCCTATCTGGTCAAAAATCAGGCGCATACTTTACTGTTTTCTGGAGATGCATTGTTAATAGAAGCCTGCGGCCGAACTGATTTTCAGTCGGGTGATCCGAGTGTGTTGTACCATAGTATTCACAGTAAATTTTTTACGCTTGAAGATGAAACTCTGGTGTATCCCGGCCATGATTACGAAGGCAGACAGATCACCACAATAGGGCAAGAAAAGGCACGAAACCCGCGTTTAGGCAAGAATAAGCCCGAGCATGAATTTGTCGATATTATGAACAATATGAATTTACCGTATCCTAAAAAAATCGACTTCGCGGTACCGGGAAATACGGAATGTGGTAAATGCCCCGACAATGTACCCGCGAAATACCGAGGGGCGTGTGATATACAAAGTGTGCCTGTTGAAGAAAGAGTTCAGGCAATGAAGTGAGACCAAGGCTGAATGACGCTATTTTAAAGGGAGGTTTCTTCAGGATTCCCTACTATCCAAGTGTCGCTCTTATGCTCGCTTATGCCGGAATTGAAGCCCCCATTAAGTAGTGCCAATCAGGTCAAGACAAATAGACCTCTGTTAAGTTTTGCGTGTGGTGTGCCTTTGCGAGAGAATGTCAGCACTACAAGGTTTTTATAAAATTAAAATAATGCAAACAGGTACTCCGCGCTTTTCTGTATTTTTGAGTTGGCTGGCTTTTTTGGGGTTGCTGGTTTTTGCGCTGTTTATCGCTTGGGATAAAGGCTGGTTGATGACGGTATGGACCTCTGATCTTAGTCGCTTATCTATTGTCATTAGTCTTTCTTTTGTTGTGGCTACGTTGTTTGCTGGCTGGCGCGCTTTTGATATTTCGAGGCAAATTGAATTTGTCGTCTTGGCTCAAGACTCGAATCCTACTGTTCCTGACAGCATCGTTTTTTGCCATTTTAGTAATCTTCAACAGAAAGCAAAAGCGGGTACGGCACTACTAAACAGTGAGTAGTCACTATTACTTGAAGCGCTGGAGCCGAAAATATTTCGTGGTTTATCAGTGCTTTGGTTTACTGCTGATTTAATGATTAAGCTTGGATTACTGGGAACGGTGATTGGCTTTATTTACATGCTCGGGTCAGTAACAGGTATCGAGCAAATTGATATAAACAATGTGTAGAAATTACTCGTTAGCATGAGCGCTGGAATGCGGGTTGCACTGTTGACAACATTAAGCGGTTTGGTTGCGGGAATGCTAATTGCGGTGCAACACCAGATTCTTGAGCATGGCGCGAAACAATTACTCAGCCGCATTGTGGAAGTATCCGAAACCCGTTTTTTACCGGCATTAGTCAAAAAGTCTTCGGTGCAATAAAGGACATCTCTAAAAATAGAAGCGCAATTAATGAAACGCATTAAACAGCACCTTTTTAACCCAAAAACTCGTCAAATAGCATACTATTCTTCTCATTTCTGGGTCAAAAATGCACTATTTTCTGCATTTCCTAAATCACACTTCTATTATTAGAGATGCCCTCAATGCGCCGACGATCAGCATATCCCGGTTACAGCACAGATCCTTTTACGGATCTTTTATTCAATGCTTTGCTGGGGTTTACCTTTTTGTTTTTAATTGCGATTGTTTTTATGAATCCATCGCATCAACGCGAGGGTGCAAAATTAAAAGCAGAATATATTATTACCATCAATTGGCCAGAAACGCGTACTGACGATATTGATTTATGGGTGCAGGATCCTACAGGAGAGGTGGTTTCTTATCTGCAAAGAGAAGTTGCCTGGATGCATCTTGATCGAGATGATCGCGGCGATATTAATGACAAGGTGATTGTTGAAGGCAAAGAAATCATTCATCCGTTAAATCAGGAGATTGTCACTTTGCGGGGTTTTGTGCCGGGTGAATACGTCGTTAATATTTATTATTACGACGATCGCTCGCCCGGAGAATCCGTGCCGGTGAGCGTTAAAATTGAGCGGGTAAATCCAGTCTTTAAACTGGTTTACGTCGATCAACTCGAACTCAAACAGGTAGATGATGAACTGACAGCGACTCGATTCACTTTGAAAAATGATGGCGAGCTGGCTGATCTGAATCAACTGCCAGTGAGATTAACTCCCTATAATTTGGAGCCTTCCTGATGAACTTAAGGGCATCTCTAACAATAGAAGCACGATTAATGAAACGCATTAAACAGCACTTTTTTAACCCAAAAGCTCGTCAAATAGCACACTATTCTTCTCATTTTTGGGTCAAAAATGCACTATTTACTGCATTCCCTAAACCACACTTCTATTGTTTGTGATGCCCTTAATCGGATTAGCCGCCAGCTATGTGTTGCTAGCCCGAATATTTCATGAATTACACGAGTTCTCGCTTATCTATTGATTCCAC
>CAZUAW010000186.1:3689-5035 GCA_964618535.1 uncultured Thiotrichales bacterium | reverse complement strand
GGCGAATGAGGCTGCCGCGGATTTTGTTATTGGCTTTGATTTTAATCACTGGGATGCCGTAGTGTTTTGAAATATGGCTGAGTGTTTCGCCTTTTTGAACGCGATGGGTGAGCGCGGCAATTTCAATCTGTTCGGCAATCTCTGATTGGATGGTTTGATAGTAGGCTGCGGCCTCCTGAGGAAGCAGGATTGTGGTTTTCTTCTCAGGAGGAGTAATGCCTCGGCGGTGTCCTGCATTCATTGTAAGAACTAGTTTTTTGTCTAGCTTGAGTTGTTGAGCCAGGCGCGTCAGCGAGGTTCTTCCAGAGACAGATACTGACTCAAAATATCCAGTATGTTTGACCGGATGGAGTGCTATGTCATAAATATCTGGATTCTCCAAAATCGAAACAACCGCGAGAAACCTCGGTACATACTTCATCGTTTCCTTGGGCAGTTTCAGGTTCCAGTAATCTTCTGGCAGGCCGCGTTTTCGGTTTTTCTTAATAGCGCGGTTTACGGCATTTTCGCCAGCATTGTAGGCAGCCAGACTCAATAGCCAATCACCCGCATAGATTTTGTTCAAACGTTTTAGATAGGCGATTGCCGCCTCAGTCGCCTCGAGCGGATCGCGGCGACCGTCGTACCACCAGTTACGTTGCAGGCCATATACCTTTCCGGTGGAACGAATAAATTGCCATAGACCCTCAGCACCATGGTGAGATTTGGCGGTTGATTTATAGGCACTTTCTACGATAGGCAAGGCGATCAGCTCTAACGGTAGAGAGGCTTCGTTCAAAGATTTGATGATGTGGAACAAGTAGGGTTCAGCCCGTTCAGTCACCTTATTGAGATAAGCCGGGTTTTTGACGTAGCGCTGCCGTTCCTGATGAATGCGAGGGTTTTCAAGGTCATAGCTCAAACTAAGATTACTCTGCAATACCTCCCAGATAGAACGATTGGGATCAGCTACAGCAACAGGCTCAGTCTTCTCGTTGCTGGGTGTGGTTGTCAGAAAGATAGCGGTGGCTGGTTTTTTCAGATTCTTTTTTTCAGGGGACGGGACATCCAGGTCAGGTAGCGATGGATCAGTATTGGCAGGTGAGGGATTCGTAACTGCTGTGCTCACAGACGCAACGTGCATAGTTGTGGTGTGGTCTTTAGTAGCAGTAATATTTTCAGATGGAGTATCAGATATCGGCGTGTTAACCGTCGCACAGCTGGAAATTATAGCCACTAAAAAGAGGCTCAGAGAACGAATTAAACCGGACATTGATAATGCTTCCATCATTTTGAAGCGGCTTACTATACCTTTTGAGTGGATAGATTTACATTATTTAGGGACTAATTTCACGTTTTCGGAAGGT
>CAZUAW010000186.1:0-3589 GCA_964618535.1 uncultured Thiotrichales bacterium | reverse complement strand
ACTGCGTGGCTGATAATTGGCGAGAAAACTTGAATACCTGGTATACCACGCCGCGCGGCAAGGTCTTTTCCCGGAAACTGGTTGAAAAACTCGATCCCTGGATTCAAGGAATCTTTGGTTATCACGCGGTGCAGCTGGGGCTTTGCAATACCGTGTCCCTCCTAGAGCAGTCACGAATTAATCATAAGGTTCTGGCAGATTTCCCCGACTGTGGCGACCTTGTCTGTGAACCCGAAACGCTTCCTTTTGATGCAGATTCAATTGATCTGCTGGTTGCGGCGCACGCGCTTGAATATTCTGATGATCCGCATGCCTTCTTACGTGAAGCTGAACGAGTGTTGGTGCCCGAGGGGCATCTCATCGTTGTTGGAATTGATCCCTGGACATTGTGGGGCGGATGGAAAAAGCTCACCAGTAAAAACTCCGAAATGTACTCTCAAAGCCGTGTTAAAGACTGGTTGGGGCTGCTTGGTTTTGACTCGCAGCAAAGTGAGTTGCTGCCGATGGTGGATTTCAAACTCCCCGGAAAACTTGCCGGGCTGCCAAAAACTGAGCAACTCGCTAATTTGCTAGTCTCCAACATTGCAGGTGGTTACGCGCTTTTGGCAAAAAAACGAGTCACTACACTCAGGCCTTTCGCACCTTCCTGGCGGCGGACACCTAAGCTTGTCCCAGGTACGCTGGTTAAACCCGCTGCAAGATCGCCAAAACGTGTCAGAATATTGCACCCCAACTTTCGTCGTCCAAAACCACGTTCTGACTAGACTAACTAAATGATAGAAATTTTTACTGATGGTGCCTGTCGTGGTAATCCTGGGCCAGGAGGCTGGGGCGCACTACTACGCTTTGGTACGAAGGAGAAAGAAATTTACGGGGCTGAGCTCGATACTACCAACAATCGCATGGAACTCACTGCTGCCATAGAAGCACTCGCCGCGCTCAAGCATGATCGCCATGAAATCGTGCTGACTACCGATTCCCGCTACGTGATGGACGGCATCACCAAGTGGATTACCGGCTGGAAAAAACGTGGCTGGAAAACAGCTGCAAAACAACCGGTTAAAAATGATGATTTATGGCGGCGACTCGACCAGCTCAATGCATCGCTAAACGTCGAATGGAAATGGGTCAAAGGTCATAGTGGACACGCTGAAAATGATCGTGTCGATGAACTGGCCAATATCGCTATAGATGAGATGGAACTCAGTCGTGTCAGATAATAACCGCCTAATCGTACTCGATACAGAAACCACTGGGCTTGATCCCAAAGATGGGCACCGAATTATTGAAATTGGCTGTGTCGAATTAGTGAATCGGCAGCCGACTGGTAGCACCTACCACCAATATATTCAGCCTGATCGCACGATTGACGAAGGCGCGATAGAAGTTCATGGAATCACCAATGAATCGCTGGCTGATAAGCCGCGTATGGCTGATTTGGTGAGTGGTTTTATAGATTATGTGCGTGATGCTGAACTCATCATTCATAATGCTGACTTCGATGTAGGATTCCTTAATTACGAATTTAAACTTGCAGCTGCATCCTGGGGAAAACTTGAAGACTACTGCGAGATTACCGATACGCTTGCAATGGCGAGAGACATGCGCCCCGGTCAGCGCAATAGCCTGGATGCACTTTGCAAAGCTTATGATGTAGACAATACCCACAGGGAACTCCACGGCGCACTATTGGATGCGCAGATTCTTGCCGATGTCTATCTAATGATGACCGGTGGGCAAGGCTCATTGCTGTTGAATCCTGATGATGTTACCAGCTCGGAAAATGGTGAAGTCATTATTCAGCGTATCGAAAGAGATGCTCCACTGGCCGTGATCAAGGCAACCAGCGATGAGCTGCAAGCGCACGAAGAAATGCTGAAAATGATCGGTAAAAGTTCAGGTGAACCCGTTTTTTGGTAGAGCCGCAGATTATTTTTACTAAAAACCTGAGTCAGACTTTTTTATTGCGATAAGCACCAGAAGGTATCGCTAGCCCGTTACCCAACTGAATTTTAGCGGGTTTAGTGAAGCCATCCAACCACTGAATACGGTCTTTTTCGGTCAGCACGATAATCGTTGATCCCATATTAAAGCGTCCCATTTCAATGCCTCTTTTTAATACGATGCCATTTTCATAATGTGTATGTTGAGGCACTTTGCCGCGTGGTGGCGTGACTAATCCAGCCCAGACGGTTTCGATGGCTGCGACATTGATCGCACCGACCAAAACCAGTGCGACTTTGCCTGCGGCGGTCTTAAATACACAAACCAATCGTTCATTGCGGGTGAAAATTTCGGGGATGTTGCGGGTGGTCATCGGGGAGACACTGAATAGTCTGCCAGGGATATAAATCATATCGGTCAGCTGACCGGTGATCGGCATGTGCATGCGGTGGTAGTCGCGCGGCGAAAGATAGATGGTGGCAAATTCGCCGTCGGTGAAATCATTGGCTAGCTCAGAATGATCAGCAAAGAGTTTTTGCAGGCTGTAATGGTAGCCTTTGGCTTGCAGCAATTGGTCGCCTTGTAGCGAGCCGAATTCGCTAACTACACCGTCGGCGGGGGAAATTAGCGTAAATGATTCATCCGCTAGTGGCCGAGCATCGCTTCGCAGGGCGCGAGTAAAAAGTGCGTTGAGTGAAGCATAGGCATGCTGAGACGATTCTTCAGCTTCGCTCATATTGAGTGGGAAAATGCTGGTGTAAAGTTTGATCAATAATTTGCTCAGCCAGGGGTTTTTTGAGTGGCTGAGGAACAGAACGATGCGTGATATCAGGTGGTGCGGCAAGACATAAAAGACACCAGTGAGAAGCCGTTCGAGGAGGTTTTTTAGCATCGGTTTCGTCCGTGAAACTGTTAGTGTGCCTTTTTAAGCGTGATCATATCCTTTGCTAAGGCTTCTGGAGTATGCGGCGGGGAGAGTACTGCGGCATACTCTCCCTCAGGATTAATGACCAGAATCTGCGCACTATGGTCCATATCGTAGTTTTCCGGATCTTCAGGATTATCAGTTTTGACAAACAGGATGTCGAGTTGGCGCGTGAGTTTGGTGAGATCTTCATTTTCGCCACGGATGCCTTGCAAACCTGGATGAAAGCCTTCTACGTAGGTTTTGATTTTCGCCACGGTATCGCGATCCGGGTCTGTGGAGATGAATACGCCTTGTACATCAGCCGCCTGCTGCTTTTCTTCAAGTAATCGAATCGCATCTGCCAGGGTTTTTAGCGTTGTCGGGCAAATGTAACCGCAGCTGGTAAAACCAAAAAAGACATAATTCCACTGACCTTTAAATTGTTCTTGCGTGAAAGGTTGCCCATCTTTGTCCGTCATTTGGAAGTCAACTACCGGACGTTCCTGACCGGTTAGGGCGGTGCCACTTTCCAGTTTTACCAGGCGTTTGGCGAGTGAGCTGCCATCGCTCTGCAAGCCTAAATTGAGCGCTACTCCAAGAAGCAATGCAAGCGCGCCAATGACGATATAAATAACCAGACGTTTCATTCGATTTCTGTATGCTGCAAAATTAGAAGTATGTCACGACTAGCCCGGATATTTCATGAATTCATGTGATGATCGCGCAGGATATTGATTT
>CAZUAW010000185.1:0-5041 GCA_964618535.1 uncultured Thiotrichales bacterium | reverse complement strand
GAAATCAATATCCTGCGCGATCATCACATGAATTCATGAAATATCCGGGCTAAAGGGAATAAATAAAAACATCGGGGATGTGCTAAGCCGGCATTGTTGATAGAATCCGCAGTTGTTTGTAATCCGCTCAAATGAGTTTTAAAAAAATATAATGAAAGGAAAACGTCACGTACCGCGTCGCAGTACGATTTTACTTATTCTTGATGGGTTCGGTCTGAATCCTGCGAAGAAAAATAATGCCGTATACGAAGCTAATACGCCTCGGTTAGATGAGTATTTTGGTCGTTACGCGCATACCGCAATAGCCGCTTCCGGTCGCCAGGTAGGTTTACCTACGGGACAGTTTGGTAACTCTGAAGTGGGTCACTCAATTTTAGGTTGTGGCTCCATTTTGCGGCAGGATTTGGTGCGTATTGATGATTCTATTAAGGATGGTAGTTTTACCGAAAACACCGTCTTACTGGATGCGGCTCACACAGCTTTTGAGGCAAACCGCCCATTACATTTGCTGGGTTTAGTGTCTGATGGTGGCGTTCACAGCCATTGTGATCACCTCGCTGCGATGATCAAAATGTGCAGAAAAAACGATGTGAAACCAGTGCTGCATATGATTTCTGACGGTCGCGATACAGGACCTAAATCTGCGCTTAAATATCTTCCTGCACTGCAGAAAAAACTCGAGAAAGCAGGGGGTCATGTCGCTACCGTTGTGGGTCGTTACTATGCGATGGATCGTGATCGTCGCTGGGAGCGAACCAAAGTTGCCTGGGATTTAATCATCAACGGTGTGGGCAAAAAGGTTGACGATGTCTCCCAAGGAATCATGGATTGTTATGATCGCGGCATCACCGATGAGTTTCTGGAGCCTATGCTGGTCAAAGGCTCAGAAACAATGAAAACGGGTGATTCGGTATTGTTTTTTAATTTCCGTAACGACCGTCCAAGACAGCTTTCTGAAGCGCTGGCATTTGAAGAGTTTGAGTATTTTGATCGTGGTGAATTCGAGCCAGTTGAACTGACTTGCTTGACAGAATACGACACCAAGCTACTCGCGCCGATTGTGTTTCCGCCAGAGCGGCCAAAAATCACACTGACTAAAGCGGTCAGTTTTGCTGGCTACAAACAATTCCATTGCGCCGAAACAGAAAAATACGCGCATGTGACCTATTTCTTCAACGGCGGTCGAGAGCAGCCGTATGCGGGTGAAGACCGAGTGATGGTTGCATCACCAGCGGTGGATACCTATGACGAAGCGCCAGAGATGAGTGCTGAAGAAGTAGCCGATGCCACCATTGAAGCGATTGAGTCAGAAGAATATGGCTTCATCATTGTCAACTTTGCCAATGGCGATATGGTAGGTCACACGGCGATTGCTGATCCGATCATCAAAGCCATCGAATTTATGGATGCACAAGTAGGCCGAGTGCTTGACGCTGCTGTGAAGCATGAGTATTCAGTGGTACTGACCTCTGATCATGGTAACTGCGACGAATATATTGATCCTTTTACGGGTGATCCGCATACCCAGCATACGCCTTATCCTGTGCCGTTAATGATTGTTGATCCATCTTATTGGCACCTCGAAACCAATGGTGGTTTGAGTAATGTTGCGCCAACCGTTTTGCAGCTCATGGGATTGCAGATTCCTGAAGGCATGCAGAGTGAATCGCTGTTGCTAGGGGAGGTTGGAGCGATCAAGTGATTGTGCTCTATCCCGGTACTTTCGACCCTGTCACCAACGGCCATGTTGACTTGATTCGACGCGCAACCCGTTTGTGCGATCACGTCATCGTTGGTGTTGCTGAGAGTAAACGAAAAACCCCAGCATTTACTCTGGATGAACGCGTTGAGATGGTAGAAACCGCATTGGGGGGGATGGAAAATGTAGAGATTCGCGCATTCAATGGGTTAACTGTGACCTTCGCTCAAACCTGTGGCGCGCGAGCGATATTACGTGGATTACGCGCTGTTTCTGATTTTGAGTACGAATTTCAGCTTGCCAGTATGAATAGAAATCTCGCTCCAGATATCGAAACGCTGTTTTTAACCCCCTCCGAGCAACACGCTTTTATTTCCTCAAGTTTGGTAAAGGAAATTGCGCGCATGGGTGGAGATGTGTCACATTTCGTAGACGGGCGAGTCAGCGATGCGCTGAACAGCTTATCCAAGAACACGTAAGGGTTATGTAACATGGCAATGCTGATTACAGATGAATGCATCAATTGCGATGTATGTGAGCCAGAATGTCCGAATGAAGCCATTTATCAAGGCGATGAAATCTACGAAATCGACCCTGCTAAATGTACAGAATGCGTTGGCCACTATGATGAGGCTCAGTGCGCAGAAGTCTGTCCGGTCGAATGTATTCCGTTTGATCCTAAGCACGAAGAAACGCGCGAAGAGTTACTGGCTAAATACGAAAAACTCACCGCGTGAACTTGCTACGCCACAACGCATTAAGCCGCTTCTATCGGCATCTTCTGTTTGCTGTTTTTTCCATTACTATTTCCCTAGGGTACGCATCTGCCCAGGCGCGCCAACCCGCTATTGCCAGCGCCCATCCCCTGGCAACAGCAGCGGGCTTACAAATCATCAAAGAGGGCGGCAATGCTTTTGATGCCGCCGTCGCGGTGAGCGCAGTTTTAGCTGTGGTTGAACCCTATTCATCCGGTCTGGGCGGTGGCGGGTTTTGGTTGCTGCACCGCGCAAAGGATCAGTTTGAAGTGATGATTGATGGCCGCGAAAAAGCACCGCTGGCGGCAAACCGGGATATGTACCTCGATGAGTCGGGTGAGATGATTGAAGGACTATCCATCAATGGCGCGCTGGCAGCCGGGATTCCGGGAGAACCGGCGGCATTGGCGCATATTGCCAAAAACTATGGCCGCCTGCCTTTAGGGCAAAGTTTGCAGCCAGCGATCAAGTTTGCTGAACAAGGTTTTCCGGTCAACCGTGTTTATCGCAGCATGATGAGCTTCCGCAGTGATGCGATTCAGCAAGCGGGTGATGGCGCGGACATATTTCTGCACAATTCCGAACCCCCTGAGCTGGGTGAGATCATCCGTCAGCCCGACTTGGCGAAAACGTTAAGGCTCATTGCAGCAAAGGGTCATGCAGGTTTTTATCATGGAGAGTTGGCTCAGGCACTTGTCTCAGGTGTGCAAGGCGCAGGGGGAATCTGGACTGAAAAAGATCTCGCAGACTATCAAATCATTGAGCGTCCCCCCATCAAGGGGCGCTATCGGAATGTTGAGATTACCACTGCGGCATTGCCTTCCTCTGGCGGCATTGTGCTGCTGGAAACACTCAATCAGCTGGAAGGGTTTAATCTGAATGCGCAGAGTGAAGCGGGTTTGATTCATCTGATTACAGAATCCATGCGTCGAGGTTATCGGGATCGCGCCGAATATTTGGGTGATTCAGATTTTGTCGATGTGCCCATTCAGGCACTCATCTCAAAAGACTATGCACGCGAGCTACGCGGTTATTTTAATCCGGACAAGGCCACTGCCAGCGATACCATGAAGTCAGTTGCGGTGAAAGGCTCAGAAGGCCGTGATACGACGCATTTTTCTATTCTGGATAGCGAGGGCAATCGGGTTGCGGCAACCTTATCCATTAATTATCCCTTCGGTTCAGGGTTTGTGCCGCCGGGTACAGGCATCCTGCTTAACGATGAAATGGATGATTTTTCCTCCAAACCAGGAACGCCCAATGTGTATGGATTGGTCGGCAATGAGGCAAATGCAATCGAGCCAGGGAAACGGATGCTTTCCTCAATGACGCCAACCTTTCTCGACGATGGGGAGCGAGTCGCAGTGATTGGAACACCGGGCGGTAGTCGGATTATTACAATGGTTTTGCTCGGTACGCTGGCGTTTGAACAAGGTGCGAGTGCAGCAGAAATTGTTGCGGTTCCCCGTTTTCATCACCAGTATTTACCGGATAAAATTGAAGTGGAAGACGGCGCAATTTCCGCAGCCGCACAAACAGAACTCAAAGCAATGGGGCACGATATCCAGCCTTTTAAATGGGTGCCAGGTGATATGCAAGTCATTGTTTATGATCGTAAAAGTAGTACTACCGAGTCTGCCTCAGACCCCAGAGGCATCGGTGGTGAGTGAGCACCATCGCAGCAAAGTTCGTCCAGCAAGCTGAACGCCTACAAGACACCTGTAGGAGCTCAATTCATTGAGCGAACAGCACGAAGCTTACCGCGCTTTTACTAAGGTTAAACGAGGAAAAAATGCAAGAAGATTTTTGGCACGCACGCTGGCAAAACAATCAGATTGGTTTTCATGAGCGCGAAGCTAACGGCCAATTAATCAAGTTCTGGAAAGAGATCGATGTGCCTGAAAATGGTCATGTCTTTGTTCCGCTGTGTGGCAAATCTCTCGATTTAATCTGGCTTCGCTCACAGGGTTATCAAGTCACGGGTATCGAAATTAGCCCCGTTGCGGTGAGTGACTTTTTCAAAGAAAACAATCTCAAGCCAACGATTACTCAGCAAGGAAAATTTGATCGCTGGGAGGCCGACGGAATCGCAATTTTGTTGGGCGATTTTTTTCACCTGTCTGGCGAAGATCTCGCAAGCTGTGATGCAGTTTATGATCGTGCCTCGTTAATCGCATTGCCTATCGAAATGCGCGCTGGCTATGTAGATCATTGCTTTAAAGTTTTGCCAGAAAATATACCTATCTTGTTAATTACCCTCCAATACCAGCAAAATGACATGAATGGCCCGCCATTTTCCGTCACGCCAGAGGAAGTTAAGAGCCACTATTCTCAGCAGAAGAAAATTGCCCATCTTCATTCAGAAGAGATCCTCCATTTGTTACCCGGTTTCCGAAAGAAAGGTCTATCCGAACTTGCAGAAAACATATTTTTGCTCACTTAGCCTTCGCAAAGTTACTTTCTGACTGTGGTTTAGAGTCATGGAGCTCACACGACAGCAGCGCTCGAATAATGTTAAGTTCTATAGGGATTATAGAATTATATAACGGACAGACTAGCTTTGGCGCAGCCCCAAAATTCAAACTTT
>CAZUAW010000184.1:0-5050 GCA_964618535.1 uncultured Thiotrichales bacterium | reverse complement strand
AAAACAATATATTAAGCGAGATTCTCATGAATTCATGCAATATCCGGGTTAAATTCCTTTGCTTTTCCATACCCTAAGAGATGATTCTTCAATACCTCACATTATTCTGTGATGTATTTCCTGATGACTGTAGGGGATCTTGCGCATCCTGTTCCAATATTTGTTTAGAAGTTTGCTATATTCAGTATCTAACTTTCTGTTTTTATTAATGATATGAGCTTACGACTACTAGTAAAATTACTCATTGTGCTGCTTTTTGCTTTGCCGATATTTGGCTGCGTTGACAGCAATGACACTTCTGACGATTCACGGCTGCGGCTGCTACGCTTATCGGATGGCCAGTTAGAACCACCTTTTTCTTTAAATATTTTAAGCTATCAAACCGAAGTTGGTGAAGATGTCCAAAGCATCCAATTAACAGTCGCTGCGCGCAACTTAGGTGCTTTTATTACCGTCAACGATCAATCCGTTTCGGATGGCGTGCCGAGTAGCCCAATTTCGCTGGTGACGGGTAAAAATGACATCGAAATTAATATAATTTCCAAAGATGGGAGCGCACGAACACGCTATTTTCTCGAGGTTTTTCGTGGTGTAAAGCCTCCTGGTAGCGATAATGATGACAATGGCGATTCGAATGACAGCGACAATAACAATGACAATACCGATGAAATACTAGGTACCGACTTAGGTTCATTAACGCTCGAAGGCGCTGCGCTGGACCAGATCTTCCAGGCAGAACAACTTTCCTATACCGCAACACTAGGCGCTTTCATCGACGGCGTTCACGTACAGGCTACGACCTCAACCGATAACCAAATCAGTATTAACGGTGAGATTATCGCAGCGGGTCAGACCTCAGCGCTGATTCCTATAGAGAGCAACACCCAAATTGAAATCATCGTCGCTTCAATTAGCGATAATTCGAGCAAAACCTATGTCATTGACGTCAGTCGGAAATCAATTGACGAGTTCAGTCAAACGATCGCACTGGGTTCAACCACCCCGCAATTAGGTTCGCAATTCGGCTTTAGTTCTGCAATATCGGGCAGCACACTGGCTGTGGGAGCACCGGATGAAGCTGAGGGTCGTGGTGCTGTTTACTTGTTTAATCTGAGCAGTGACGGTTGGCAGTTTGCACAACGTCTCGGACTAGAAAATTCATCATCAGGAGACCGCTTTGGACAGAGTCTCTCCATGCAAGGCAACTTACTCGTCGTCGGAGCCATGCAGCGATCTCCCAGTGGCAACGCCAATAGCGGTGAAGTTTTTATCTACCAAAAAACCGCACAAACCTGGTCTGAAACAACCCGCATAACCGCTCCATCTCCACAAACCGGACACAGATTTGGATATAACGTGGCTTTATCTGGTGAACGATTGGCTGTTGCAACCTTGCGAAGCAACTCACAAGCAAATTCAGGACAAGTCTATGTTTTCAAACAACAAGGCGCAGCATGGAATTTAGAAGCAACGGTAGGATCGGCTGGCGTCGGTTCCAGTGACAAGTACGCAGCCAGTATAGACTTGGAGAATAACTTACTCGCAATCGGATCATTCAATCAGTCTGGCTGCCAAAGCTTAAGTGATGATGATCCAGGTTCGGTTCGAATTTACCAGCGCAACGAAAATAATGCGTGGAATCAAATCCAGAAATTAGACGGTGAAGGTCCTAATGACCGTTTTGGATATAGTGTGGATATTGATAACAATCAACTTGCCATTGGCGCGCAATGCGAAGATGAGTTCCACACGACTCGCACGGAAGGCGCAGTCTACATCTACCAGCAATCAGAAAATGGATTTAATTTAGAACAAAAAGTAAAAGCCTTCCAAACCGCAGAATTTAGCTTGTATGGCGATAGAGTTGCGCTGGCCGGTAATCAATTAATTGTCACTGGATCTTTTGAAATACCTGCGCACAATTTTGCCAGCTCATTAACAGGCGCAGGGGCCGCTTATCTACTCGAACGAAACAATGGCAACTGGCAAGAAACAAGATTGTTTATCCCCTTTGGCCTCGAAAGTAACGACCGATTTGGCATTAGCCTGAGCACCGATAGCGGCCGCGTATTAATTGGTGCGCCAGGTGGAGAAGGTAGTAGTAATCTATTTAAGAACGGGGCGGCGTATGTTTTTGAATAGCGTGAATAATGTATTCAGAAACCACGTCTAAACCACCCGAGTTCTCTTCAAGAAAGGCGTTAGCCGCCTGTCCTGATGCTTGCCGATAACGCGTATCCGTAGAAAGCTTAATTAAAAATGATAGTAAATCCTTTTCATTGTTAACTTTTTGGGCGGCATGTTGCTCAAACATATTGTGATATATTTCTGCAAAATTGTGCATCACAGGGCCTGTAATCACAGGGATTCCGTGTGCCGCAGACTCTAATGGATTATGCCCACCAATATCGGCGAAGCTGCCTGCGACAAAAGCGGCATCTACCGCGCCATAAAGTATATTTAACTCGCCCAAAGTATCCGCTAAATAGACTCTCGTATCTTCTTTAAGTAGCTCTGCACTGCTACGCGTTGTAAATTTTAATCCACTTTTCTCACATATATCTGCAACCTCATTAAAGCGATCAGGATGCCTCGGTACAATGACCAGTAAACTTTTATCTATCGCTGCCAACAGCTCTTTGTGCACATTGATTAAACGCGCTTCTTCATCTGCATGTGTGCTTGCCGCTATCCAGATAAAGTGATAATCCGGCCATTGGTTACGTAACTCAGCACCTTGCTGGCGCACCTCGCTGGGCAATTGAATATCAAATTTTAAGTTACCTATGACTGTAACGCTTGATGTTTGTGCCCCCAACTTTACAAAACGCTCAGCATCTGCCCTTCCCTGTGCAAATATTTTTTGGGTTGACTGTAAGGTACTACGAGTTAATGCAGACAGTTTTTGATACCTTAACACCGACTTTTCAGACAACCGCGCATTAACAATCACAACCGGCACCTTGTGTTGCTGACAATAATAAAAACAATTAGGCCAAAGCTCGGTTTCCATAACAACACAGATAGAAGGTTTTATTTTTCTTAAAAATCGTTTAATGACTCTAGGAAAATCATACGGAAAATAAACGTGTTCTACTCGATCTTCAAACCGTGATTGCAACAAACTAGAGCCTGTTGGGGTCGTTGTTGTTACCAGTATTTTATGATTAGTTTTAGTCAATAAGTTTTCTATTAACGCTGCGGCTGCATTCACCTCACCGACAGATACGGCATGCAGCCAGATTCTTGGTTCCTCTGGCAATGCCGAAAATAACGCAAGCCGTTCTCCCCAACGCTCTCTATAAGCCGGAAGCTTTTTGCCTTTTCGCCACAAACGTAAAAAGATCACCGGTGCTGACAAGTAGAGAACAAAAGAATAAATCAGCCGATAAATACTTGTATTTTTTTTTGATGCGAAATTCACTGAAGAACTCGCCGGTACACCGATAAATTTCCTTGCGCCATCGTTCTGGTAGAAAACTCGTCAGCGATTATCTCTTGTCCTTTCTTTCCCATTTGCTGGCGTAGTAAAGCATTTTCTAATAATTGAATCAGCGCAGCTTTCAGCGCCTTTGTATCTCCAGGATTAATCAATAATCCATTCTCACCATGACGAATAATTTCTGGCATTCCCCCGGCTCTGGTCGCGATTACCGGAACAGCCGCTGCCGATGCCTGTAGCAACGAGACGCCCAGACCTTCCATATCCGCAGGATGGACAACGATATCCAAACAACCCAACCAGGTAGACAGGTCTTCTCTAAAACCTGCCAAGTGAACAGTCTTTAACCTTTTTTCCTGAATACTTGTAGCCAGCTCATCGTGTAATGCACCTTTACCAAAAAACAAAATATTCAAATTGGGAAATAATTGCATAATATCCGGTAAAACATCCAACAGATGCCGATGCCCCTTGCGATGAATTAACTGCGCAATCACTGCAATGTTGATGCTATTTTCTGGCAAATTAAATGTCTTGAGAAATTCGTCGCGCTGGCAAGGTTTATTATAAATATTAGCCTCGACCGCGCTACGTACTGTCACCACTTTATTTGCAGGCATACCTTCAGCCAACAAAACCTGTCGTATACCTTCAGAGATCGTAATCACTTGTTGATAAGGTTTATATTTTAATTTAACCACTAAGGGGCGCTCTGGATTATCGACACGACGAGAAATCACTGCGGGTACGTCCGCTAATTTCGCAGCAATACCACCTAATAAATCCATACCCAGGCGTCTGCTATGGACATGAATAAGATCAGGTTGCACAGAGTGAATAATTTGTTTTAAGGATTTAATGATCCCAAACCCAAATTTTCCAGGCAATGATAATGTTCTGACAGCTTCACAATATTGGCCGGCAGCTTTTTCTATCTCGCTACCTTCACTGCACACCAGAACATTGTCTACTTGCATCTCTTGCAAATGCTTAAGTAAATAAACAACCTGTTGCGCCCCCCCATAAAGATGCATACCGGTTTCAATATGTAAAATTTTCATACGCTTGAAAGGAGCATTTTTTCAGCCGCAGCAATGACTTCTTTTGGTCTAATATCACGCATGCAAGTAAAAGCTACATTGCAAACAGGATTACGGCGGCAAGGTGAACACTCCAGCGCATGGTAAATAATATGCGTCCGCTCACTGTCGGTTTGTAAATACGGTTTGGTAGAGCCGAACAAACAAATGGTCGGGCGCTCAAAAGCCGTCCCCAGATGTGTTAAGCCAGTATCAACACCGATCAATAATTGACAGTTTGCAATTAATGCTGCCGCCTGCGGAATACTGGTTTCACCCGTGAGGTTAATAACCGAGCTTTCACTGGCAATTACTTTTGCTGCCACTTTATCAGCCGGGCCGCCTAGCATAATGACAGACAATTGGAGCTGCTTTTGGCACTGGTCAATTAATTGAATCCAGGCATCACTAAACCAGTGTTTTTGTGGACGTGTTGTAAAAGGCGCGATAACCACATAACCCGCCTTCAATGAATATTGTTGAACAATGTCGTCGACATAGTCGTGGTCGTTGTTATTTAATCCAACCA
>CAZUAW010000183.1:0-5069 GCA_964618535.1 uncultured Thiotrichales bacterium | reverse complement strand
GTTGAGACTCGATAAATACCGGCATACCCGCTTGATCGGTTATTTGTAACAACAATTTAAGCGAGCCGTTATTCACCCGGCGTGCAATACGGTTTTGTAATAACTCGGGGGTGTTATTTTTTCTGCCTCGATAATAGTCACTGTTTCTGGATCGATTGTGTACGGTAGAACTAATTAAATTTTGGGCAAGTGCATGGCTCATTTTAAACTCCTAGGTTGATCTCCTCATTTCTTGGTTTTAAAATATTAAAATAGTTTTTTGTTACATAATTTAGAGTGCCGAATAACGCAACGTGATATGGCCGCTTGAGCCAGCATCGTTGTAATATTTAAGCACCTGAAGTTTGTATTTTTTTGTTCCTGTATCAATGGCATAAACGCGATAATTGGGCCAGATTTGGTGATTGTTTTGCAGCGAATAAGCGTACCAGCGCGTTTTTCTATCGAGCAAAACACCAGAAGGTGAATCAGAGAAAAATGCTGGCACGCTGGCGGCATCGGGATAACTTGCTATGCTGTCAGCGCTAACGGTGCCAAAGCGCCCACCTTTGCGGCCATCACCACGGGTGCCGCCATTGGTCCAGACATTCCAGTCACGTCCAGCAACTTCAACCTGGATATCCCAATCAGCTGCCGCGGTACTGCAATCGACTTCTGATTTTGTATCAAAGTCATAACAAGCAGCCCCACCATCAGCGCCCAGGCTTGCTGTAAAACTCACGGGATTGGTATCAAATGCTGTCTCACCTGTAGCCTGAATAAACATTTCGATGGTGATGCCACGCTCCGTCTGAGCAATATTGGTCACATGCAATTTGGCAAAACTTTCACCTGCTGCACCTCGAACAATATTCCAGGCATCTGGATTGGCGCTAATTGAATGAGTTTGCGGGTCATAACTGAACCAGCTTTTTTCACCGCCATCACCGATAATTTCTGGGCTTTTGCTGTCGGCTTTAAATTCAAGCCCATCAACCGAAGTAACCGCATCTAAAGCCGCTTTTTCCTGTGCTGCTGTCGCATTGAGAAAAACTGAATTATCAGGCTTACCATCTGTGGCGTAATAATCCTCCTGAGCATCGGCTACAGCCGCCTTAACATCACCAGGACCTGAGTCCCCACCATTTAGTTTCGGTTTGGTGCGTTTAAAAGCAATATGCCAATCAGTAGAGGATTCCGCCGCCACATCTGTCAACTCAACCACTTCTCCACTATCCAAATTAAAGTAGCTATATTTATTTTTTGGATCATCTGGACTTGCACCGAGACCTCCGGCAGTCGCATCAATTATGATGGTTTTTACTGCCGCGCCAGCATCGTTACCTTCAGGTGTATTTTGCTCACCATCAGCATTCGGTTGATTCCCACCATCTCCTGCAACATTGGATGGAGAAGGGTCAGTACTGCCTGAGCCACCACACCCTTGCAAGACTACCAACAGTGCTGAGCTGATGAATAAAGTTGAAACGGTGGTTGATATTTTCATACCAAACTCTTATTTTTATTAAAATTAGCAACAGACCCTTCCAACCGCAGACCTAAATAAATAAAGCGACCTTTTTTCGGACGGAAATCTCTACCTGCTCTTGAAGGATCACGATGCTCATCCGTCATATTGTCGATACCAACAAAAAAGGTGAGGCCGTTGCTTAAGGATTGATTAAATTTAAAGTCCACACGGGTCCAGCCAGGTGAGACCAATGTGTTTTCACTATCGATAAATTCATCACTCTGATAAGTAGCACGCAGACTGAATTCATTTTTCCATTGCGGGATCTTCCAATCCAGACCAAGCTTTATCTGATGCTCTGGACGCCGAACAAGGTCTTTACCGGTAATACGATCTTCAGCATGCAGATAGCTGTAGCCAATATCTGAAGAAAATGTGTCACTCAACGGATAGCTGACAACAATATCGCCACCACGAGTTCTGGCACGAGCAAAATTACCATATCGAAATATAGAAAGCCCCAATCGCTGGGATTCCACCGGATCAAGATCTGTGTCGATAAGGTCTTCGATATCGTTATAAAAAACAGATAATTCGGCACGCGCGCCACGTTGGTTGGAAACCTCAAAACCTACCTGGTAACTGTCGGATTCCTCAGGACCAAGATTGGGAGTTCCCAGCACCATGTACCCCAACCCACTATGATCAAAAATAAAGAATCGCTCTTTCAGATTGGGTACGCGATAACCCTTGCCGATTCCGAACCGCAAACTCGTATTAAGTTTTGGCCACCAGTTAGGCGTAAACATGGCATTAATTTTTGGCGCGGTATGGCGACCAAAATCACTGTCATCCTGAAAACGAAAACCCGGCAATATTTCCCAGCGATCATTGAGAAAAATATCATCCTGCACAAAAAACTCAATATTAGTTCGATTCGCACCCTCCGTAATCTCATCAATATGCAGAATATCGCTACCTTCGAGACGATTCTGGTGCTGACTTAAGTCTGCCTGAAACCCAACCAGTCCCAGCGTCCAGAGCTGCTCGTCACCGATAGGGTGATCCCACTGAATTTCAGCTTTATCTAAAACAAAGTTGGCTTGACGACGTTGATCCAGCTCCGCAGAAGCCAGCGTATCTTGCGCGGTAACATCATCAAATATTTCATGGATGAAATAAGCATTAAGCGCAGCACCGTTCGCAAATTTATCCTTAATGCTTAATGTCGTGTTAAACCGTTCGGCTTCCTCAAGCTTGAGTTTCTTGATCTCACCTACACCGGGAGCAAAACTACTAAAGCCCCGACTGAGATCTTCTCGATAAAAACTAGGGTTCAGGCTGATCGCGCCATCTTCCGACCAACGCCACGATAGCTCGCTATTAATATTGTATTTAAGCCCTTCATCACCCTCAAAAACATAGGTTGATTTATCCAGGTCAAAGCCATCGGTATCACGAAAGTCGGCGGCGATATATCCTCGCCATTTCTTCGAGTTAGCACTCAGATCAAAAAAACCGTGCCTCGCACTCAGATCAGAATCAGACCCCAGATTCTTATCGCCAAAACTCCCAGCATCAGCCACAAAAGTGTAAGCCAGCGCCTCCTTTGAAGGCCGAGTAATAATATTGACCACGCCACCCATTGCTGAACTGCCATAAAGCGCTGAAACTGCACCCTTAACAATTTCGATATGATCGATATGCCCAACCGCAAGCTGACTAAGGTCAACCGTAGAACCCGTCGAAGCACTGACCGGACGACCATTCAGCAGCACCAGTACACGATCCGAATCCAGCCCCTGCAACCACACCTGACTGCCACTTTTCCCGTGCGTTTCTTTGAGCAGCAACCCCGGCTGATGGCGCAATGCTTCCGCCAGATCCCGCGCATGTGTTTTCTTCAGCTCCTGCTTTGAAACCACCTCCGTACGGACTGGCACATCCAGCAATTTACGCTCTGTTCGAGTACCCGTCACAACAACATCATCCAGATGGGTTGCCGCATTACTCTGCGTAAACGCAGCTAAAAGCGAACAGCCGAAGAAAGTATGGATAGAGCGAAGAGACAATGTAGCAATCCAGAAAACAGCGAATAAAAACAAAGCTGGCTGGCTACTTGTCCCGAAGGAATATTGCTGGCTACTAAATCAGGTTAAAACCCTAACACGCGAATAGTAATCATTATCACTCTCGTTTGCAACAAATCACGACTATTTATTTATTGGTGATAAGAGATTTTTCCTGTTTTACCACGACTACAAGGTGCAGGAGGTAGAGAGAATGTGTGGGCGATTTTGTTAGATGACAATACATGTCATTGAAATATAGACAAATACTGGGCGATAGCCCGACAATATTTCTTGTGTTGACGGAATTTTTCCCCGATCCTGAGGAAGCGATTTACCCACATATTTTCCTGAAGAGCCAAAACAATTATCAGCATCTTGTACCACTCGTGCTTTAACCTAGAAAAATCAGTTGAATCACAGAAGTTCACGCAATCCATTGACGTGCATGGATGCACTAATGCAGAGGTTGCAGGATGCAAAAGAGCGAGACGCACCTAGCGAAACAGAAAAATGCCTTATCATGCTCCTGTGCTCCTGCACTCGCAAAATAAGTGCATCCATGCACAAAACCAGCAAGGTGACTACGGATTTTTCTGTTCCACTATGCACACCAATGACGTGCAGGGATGCACTAATGCAGCGATTGCAGGATACAATGGAGCTGTGGCTTACGCGTCTTTTCTGTGCTCAACTGATTTTTCTAGGTTTAAGAATGCCCCATATACAGCATCGTATTTTTGAGTGCAAAAGAGGTACTGCAGGAAGAGAGCATCTCTATTTTGTTACGAATGCTAACCATTTGCAGCAACGTTGCTGGAGTACTAGAACTCTCCAGTAGAGCCTCTTTCAAGCATTTCCCAAATCGTATTTCTAACCTGTGTAGCGGCCTGTTTTAATTCCGGAGGTAGCTTCTGCCCCATCTTAACCATCATATCCATGTTTAAGCTGTATAACCATAAACCATCTTGCTGCTCAACAATCGTCACTCGGCAAGGCAGATAAGCACTCATTGAAGGAGAAAAATCGACCATCTTTCTGGCAGTCTCAGGGTTACAAAAAGACATCACATGCAACACTCCGGATTTAACCCCTCTCGCATTTAATTCTTCGGATAACGGCAATTCTCCAACTGCTTTTATATTCCGCTCTGTCGCCACCGAATTAATGGCGTCAATCACTTCTTGCAATGTTACACCCTCTGCGACTTTTTTTGACCAGGCTGTTGTTGCTGCAATATCACCCTGATGCTTAATCCAGTTCCTAAACAGTTCTGCCGCAGTATCAGAGGCACCTTCTTCAAGACCACCAGCCGCAGCTTTAGCACCGTCAAAGTCATTTTTTAACACCTCCATAATAGGCTGCATTTCTGAATTTGTCATGATAGGCATCAGATCTATCATCGGTTTAAATTTAAAAAATAGTGCGCCACCTAAAATAATTGCTATAACACCAACGATCGCTAAGATATTTTTAAGCATACCAACCTCCTATAGGGCGTCTCTAAAAATAGAATTTTTGATTTCCCTCAGCAACAATTCTATTTTTAG
>CAZUAW010000182.1:0-5083 GCA_964618535.1 uncultured Thiotrichales bacterium | reverse complement strand
GAAAACAATATATTAAGCGAGATTCTCATGAATTCATGCAATATCCGGGCTAAGTCTTGAGATAACACAAGCAGAAGTAAAAATACTTCGCCAGATGACAATGTTATTTATTTACCGTTCCTTAGCGCTTAATTTTACGTAACGTTCGCTCAGACCAAAACCGATCGGGTAAATCCACATTCCATCTAACCGTTTCCTCTGGCACATAAAATAGGCTTTCAAATTTGGTCGCATCCACTCGGCCGAAAATATAGTAGGGATAATGCACCAGAGAGGCATCGCGCCCTCCGTGCTTCCATGCAATCCAAATCGTCTTTACTGGTTGATGATTTTTAAAATACACCGTTTTATAGGGCAAATAATTTTCCGAATCTATATCGCTAATGTGATAGTCATACCACCAATTTTTAAACTTCGTGGTACTTTTAAGCTGATAAACTTCTCTACCCTTAAAACTACAATCTGAGACAGGCAGCGTTAATCTGCTGAGTTTTTTATGCTCATTAACTGACATCATAGCAAGACAGTAATCTATATTTTCTCGGCCTAATAACTCATGTTTTTCATGTTCTGGTCGGCGTAAAAATACTTCACCAAATGTCATTACCGACCCAGCCCAGGCATCATCGTGTGCAGGCGCTAAAAATCGCCGTACTTTCCTTAGCTCTGGCAACCAGATCAAAATTGAAGGTGGTTTTTCCATTGCGGTATAACTCGTCATCAATAGTCCCAGCCCTCGCTGCTTTCCAGACTGGAAAATAGCCAGAGTTTTTGTTTCTATCGAAGGATCATCAAAATCACTATTCACGTAATTATCAAAAGTATTAATCGTCACTCGCCCACCGCGACCGCGATTAATTAAGGTCGCTACCTTACGCCCCGTTTTTTGTGTCGCGAGTTTATCAACCCTTAACCAGTGAGTATGTCGATAAGCCTCAAGCACAATTTGATCCGCTGTGAGATCTCCAGTAGCGGCAACAGAGTATTGGGAACAAACACTGAAAAAAATTGATAACACGGAAATTTTAATCATTCTCATGTTAATCAACATACCACCTCATTGGCATTAAAAAAATGTAGGATTATTAATGTAACTGCCAGTCAATTAATAGCTGCCGAAGACTGCCAACATCCCAGTCTGGCTGAATATTTTCTGGCAACTGATCTTTCTCTAAAAATCGGCCAGTACGAACCAGTGCTGTCTTCATTCCTAATTTTAGCGCACCCAGTATATCGGTATCAGGTTGATCTCCAATCATCACGCAATTTTCAGGTTCAACGCCCAGTCGATCAAGTGCCATTAGATATAAAGTCGGCTCTGGTTTGCCAATCATCACAGGCTTTGTACCCGTTGCCACAGCAAATGGCGCAACCAACGCACCGCCTCCTGGTAGCACAACGTGCTGATCATTTTCAACAGCATCAACGCTGATATCAGGATTGGTGCAAACCAGTTGAGCGCCACGCTTAAGAATAAGTTGAATACCGGTGGTTAGCGAATCATAGTCCAGCCCCGCGCCCTCACCAATTACCACATAATCAGCCCGTTCGGCATCCTCAACTCCCTTTTCTTGTAAGGCGAGATGCAATCCCTCGGCACCCACAGCAAAATAACGAAATCTGTGTTTTTGCTGTGCCAGCCATTGAGCCGTTGCCTGCGCCGAGGTTACTATCAAAGACGGATCAGGAGCAGAGATTCCTAACCTTGCAAGTTTATCCGCTACAGCGGTAGCGGATAAACTCGGATTATTAGTGATATACGCATGTGGAACTGCAGCGATGCGTTCAATAAATTCCGCAGCCCCAGGGAGCGGATGATCACCGTGATACAGCACACCATCCATATCCAAAAGAATTGCTTCGGGTAGAAATGGTTTTTTCTCGCTCATGCCTGACCTATTACGATGAAGAGAGTGTCATTACTTTTTCCAGAGGGAGATTTTTACCTATACTCTATAGATCCACTCAGACTAATTATACCAAGCCCATGAATAACCCTGAAGAAGTTAAATCAATCTCGCCCTCCCAAGCCTGGGAGATCATAGAGAATACCCCCTTGGCTTTATTCATCGACGTACGTTCCGGGATGGAATTTTTGATGATCGGACATCCCAAAGGGGCTGTCCATATTCCCTGGGTAGATGAACCCGACTGGGAAATAAATCCTGATTTTGAAAAACAAGTTAGAAATTTGTTACTCGGCGGTATCAGCTGCATAGAGGGAAATTGCCCGCCCATCATCCTCATTTGTAGAAGCGGTAAACGCTCGCTTGAAGCAGGTGAAAAACTGATCGCGTCTGGTCTTAAAAACATCTACAACATAGACACTGGGTTTGAGGGAGAGCTAGATAGCAATCATCACCGTAGCACACTCGCAGGCTGGCGCCACGAAGGGTTACCCTGGGCGCAATGCTGAATAACACACACTAAAAAGTGAATTTTCACTCGGCTTAATCACATCCCGTCACAGAGATAGAAACCACCTGGCAGCAAAATAAATCATCTCAACCCAACCGGAGAAGATGATGGACTACCAGGAAATTGAACATTTAAATGATGAAGTTTATGACTTTCTTTTCGATCGTGAACTGGATTTCGAATTAGAGCCACAACCTCAATATGCGCCCGAACAACCGCTTGATTATGTCGTTGAAGAAATTTATGCCGAAGACATCTACTATTGATTTAAACTTTATTGATTTAAATATTGAACCGGCTGGAATTACCCAACCGGTTTTCTAATAACATAGCGAGTAAAATTATTAGCAAAAAATCATGGATTAATTCTAATCCGAATTACATTACTGCTGGTTCCACCATTCGCATCAGTTGCGACATAAACAAAACTATCGGTGGTGGTATCCAATCCCACTGGGGGCGTGTAGAGAAATTGATCAGCTCCATCGGGTTCAATGACACCCATTAGATCAGTGATGCTATGCGGTAAGGAGAATGTAAATGGCGCTGCTCCGTTGGCGTCAACTGTAAATCTAAATTGGTTGCCTGCGGGGGTTTGTAGTGTAGTTGGATCACCGCTCGCAATCGCGGGGCGTGACACCGGAAGGCTGAGTAAGGTATCTGCTGCCCAGTCTGTCATTTGTCGGACCGCACAGGTTTCGATGCCTAGAAAGCCGTGATTGGTATTAGCCTGGCAATTGTTGGATTGAGAAGGATCGTTAAACCCACCAAAGACTTCTATGCCTTTGGTGGCAATCCCGGCTTGATCAAGCCCTGTAACGAGCTGGGATGAATCGAAAGGCGCTGTTACGCTGCATAAATCATCACCATGCCACACGACTTGAGTTGGTTTGCTGATAGCGCTTGCTTCAACGGGTAAGCCAGCACCGGTAGTAACTGGAGATGACAGCAATAATGCTGCGCCGAGGTCTTGTTGTGCGACGGCGGAGATTGCGCCTCGACTAGTACCTGCGATAAATACGGGGGCATTGGGAATATCCTGTGATTCAGCATTGATGACGGAGGATAGATCTGTCGCATGTCGGGATGAATTTCGATAGGCATCATAAGCGCTACCTGGGTCGCCCGAATTCACATCTTTGGAAGAGTCAGAGGGTCGATCCACCGTCACGGCACGAAAGCCTGCATCGGCAAAAAACTGTGCGCTACGAACGAGAAAATTAGAACCCGCGCTGGTGGTACTTCCTCCATTCACGCCTTCTATCGCAGCATTGAGCTTGCCACCCGCAATCAGCATGACCAAACCACGTGGACTCTGTGTTGGTTCATGCACCATGTAGTCTATGGAAATATCGTTATTGTTAATGTCTTTACGGACAGATGCAATCGAGCGATAGGTTGGAATTACAGCATCTAGCGCTGTATTTAGTACAACAAAGCCACCATTGAGCGTTGAATCACCCGCAACCACAGGGCAGTCCACAATTTGCTTCAAAGCATTAGAACCTCCGCCCCCGCCAGGGTTAGTGGTTCCCGGGTCTGTTCCAGGATTGCCGCTACCCGTATCTGAATCTGTTCCTGGCGTGGTTCCGCCGCCACAACCAACCACTAAAAGAAAAGATGACAGGATGGTTAATGGTTTAATTTGCTTGAACATGGGATTTCCTTGTTATTTGACGATTCAGTATTAGTAGCACATTTTATCATAGCGCTCTAATTGTGAGCGCGTTTGAACACCAAACCTTGTCTTAGTGAGTCAATATGGCTACAGTAAACATATTGATGTTTCCATAGGATGTTAAAATGAGAACCACGATCCAGCTCGATGATCTACTACACGAAAAAGCTCGTAAATATGCGCTAAGCAAAGGCACAACATTCGCCGCGCTGATGGAAGAAGCTTTGCGCGAGAAATTGCTACCTCATCCCAAACACACTTCCTCCCCACCGGTTAAGCTAACGACTGTTAGCGGTCATGGTATTCAAGCTGGGGTTGATCTTGATGATAATGCAGCATTACTCGATATCATGGGTGGTAGCTGATGCTCTTGTGCGATGTCAATATTCTGGTTTACGCACACCGAGAAGATGCTCCTAATCATTCATCCTATTATGGGTGGTTTGAAACACTCCTTAACTCAGATGAAAAATTTGCCATTTCGGAACTGGTCTTAAGTGGGTTTCTTCGTATAGTGACTCATCCTAAAGTTTTCAATCCACCCAGTAAGCTTGAAGATGCTCTGGCTTTTGTCTCTGCTATTCGCAAACAGAAAAATTGCAAAATTGTTGCGCCTGACGCCAAACATTGGAATGTATTCCAAAAACTCTGCCAAACAGCCAATGCAAAAGGCAATCGAATTCCTGACGCTTATCATGCAGCTCTGGCAATAGAGTCCGGCTGCGAATGGATAACCAGTGACCGAGGCTTTGGTCGTTATTCAGGGTTACGCTGGCGAGCACCCTTTTAACCTAGGAAACTCAATTACTTTTTAGTTTTTGGATTAACAATATTGTCATGATCAACCAATTCTAGACTTCCACTATTTCGATAAAGTCGTTTCTTTTTATTGGGGTAGTCTGCTACGTCATGCTCCAACCGCTGCCCCATTACTAGAAAATTAATAAAATCGAAAAACTAACAATCGAGTGAAACATCTGTCATTCC